>DFIE01000058.1:0-215 GCA_002372735.1 Clostridiales bacterium UBA3705 | reverse complement strand
TGGCGGGCCATGGGCAGCCCAAGCCTGTGGGAGCTGGGCCTGGACGTGCCTGAGGATGACCCCATGCCGCTGTCCATGCTGCCCTTTGACGACGTGGCCCCGGCGGACTACTACGCCGCGCCCGTCCTGGCGGCCTATTGCCTTGGCATCACCAACGGCGTGGACTACGACCACTTCGCCCCCCAGGCCCCCTGCACCCGGGGCCAGGTGGTGAC
>DFIE01000041.1 GCA_002372735.1 Clostridiales bacterium UBA3705 | reverse complement strand
CCGAAAATGAAAAGCCCCCGGCTTAACCGGGGGATAATTACTCAAAAAATTTTTAAAATTTTTTTGAAAATCGTGTAAAATTTGCCTGTTTCCGGTGTCTTTATTATTAGAGGGGTATAAGCCAAGGAATCAAGACGGCTGTATCCCCTGGGACTACAGTTCGATTTGACTTAAAGAAGGCGTCTTTGTCAAAGCTGCGGAAAAAACAGAAATCTGTATGTCGAAAATTATGCAATCTTCTGCAAAACTGCCCTTGCAATTGTCAAGCCTGTATGATACAATTCGACTGTAGACCAAACGAATCCAATGGCAGCAATCCCTTATATGCTTTGCTGCTTGTGTTTCCTGGAGGGAATATGGAAAACGAAGGAAGAGTGCGTCTGCTCCGACTGCTGGAGCTGCTGAAAACGCAAAGTGATGCAAAACACCCCATCTCTACCCCGGAGCTGATCCGCCTGCTGAAGGAAAAATGGGGGCTGGATGCCTACCGAATCACGGTGCAGCGTGACATTGAAGCCCTGACTGCGGCTGGATATGACGTCCGCACCATCCACTCAAAACAGAACAAATACTATCTGGCCGGCCGTACCTTTGAGGAGCCCGAGCTGAAGCTCCTGCTGGACGCCGTGGCTTCGGCCAGGTTTATCACCCACTCCAACAGCAAGCTCCTGGCGGCCAAGCTGTTGTCCCTCACCAACGTCCAGCGGGCCGCCGTGCTGCAGCGGCATGTGTCTCTCACGGACCGGATCAAGCCCAAAAACGAATCCATCTATGCCGTTGTGGATACCGTCAACCGCGCCATCAACGAAAAGCGGAAGATCTCCTTCCTCTACTTTTACTTCACAGCGGCCAAGCGCAAGCGCCTGCGCAACAACGGCGATCCCTACCGCTTCAGCCCCTACACTCTCATCTGGAACGGTGACAGGTACTACATGGTGGGCTGGTCCGACAAGCACCAAAAGCTGGCCGCCTTTCGGCTGGACCGGGTGCTGGAGCCCCCCATGCTGCTGCAGGAGGATGCCGTGCCCAAGCCAAAGGATTTCAGCATCGGGGAATACTCCGAAAAGGCCTTCCAGCTTTTTGACGGTACCCGGGCAGAGGTGGAGCTGCTGTGCCATGAGTGCGCCATGAACTCTGTGCTGGACCACTTTGGCGACCGGGCAAAAACCAGGGCCGTAGATGACACCCATTTCCGCCTGACCACTGAGGTCTCGCTCAGCCCAACCTTCTATGCCTGGGTCTGCCAGTTTGGCGGTAAGGTGATTCTGCAGGGGCCGGAGCAGGCAGTGCAGGAGTACAAGCTGCTGCTGCACAGGGCCCTGCGGCAGAGCGAGGAGCCGGTATAAAGGCCTGCATTTTCCTCCCCCGGGCGGCACGGAAAAGACCGCGCCGCCCGGGGAAAAAGGGATTGACAAGGCACTGCATTTCCTGTAAAATATACGCGCTTCCTGACATGAGGACTCCGGTCCGGGGGAAAGGTGCGCACAACAGCCTGTACTGCACCTGGCGGGTGCAGTATCTTTATTTTATGAGGGAGGAACTATGGAAGAACGTGTTGCTGTCATCAGCATTATTGTAGAGGATGCAGAGCTGGCGGAGCCGCTGAACCGTCTGCTGCACGCCTATGGAGAATATATCATCGGGCGGATGGGTCTGCCCTATCGCAAACGCAACATCAACATCATCAGCGTGGCCATCGACGCGCCCCAGGACACCATTGCTGCCCTGGCCGGTAAAATCGGCGGCCTGGGCGCCGGGATCAGCGTGAAAACCGCTTATTCCAGCGTAAAGCATGACTGAATTTGAACACCTGGCGGAACGGCTGGAATGTGCGCACAGCCTGACGCCTGATGAATACCAGCAGCTGGTGTGTCTTTGCACCCCGGCACATGCCGATGCCCTGGCCCGGCGGGCCGACGCGGTACGCCGCAGGGTCTACGGCACGGACGTCTACGTCCGGGGGCTGATTGAGCTGAGCAGCTGGTGCAAAAACGACTGTCTCTACTGCGGGCTGCGGCGGAGCAATCACAGCGCCCGGCGCTACCGTTTGACGCCGGAGGAGATCCTGTCCTGCTGCCGGGAGGGCTACCGCCTGGGCTTCCGCACCTTTGTGCTCCAGGGCGGCGAGGACCCCTGGTTTACAGATGCGCGTCTGTGCCCCCTGCTGGAGCAGATCAAGAGGGAGTTCCCCGACTGCGCCGTGACCCTTTCCCTGGGGGAACGCAGCCGGGAGAGCTATCAGCGCCTGTATGACGCCGGGGCAGACCGGTATCTGCTGCGCCACGAGACCGCCACTGAGGCCCATTACAACCGCCTGCATCCTGCGGAAATGTCCTTTGCCCACAGGATGGAATGCCTGCAGGTGCTGCGGCAGATCGGCTACCAGGTGGGCTGCGGGTTTATGGTGGGCTCCCCCGGCCAGGGGGCCAAGGAGCTGGCTGCGGACCTGAAATTTGTAGAGACCTTCCGGCCGGAGATGTGCGGCATTGGACCGTTTCTGCCCCAGAAGGACACGCCCTTTGGCACCCAGCCCGGCGGAAGCGCGCTGCTGACCTGCTATCTGCTGTCTATCTTGCGGCTGATGCAGCCCAATCTGCTGCTGCCTGCCACCACTGCCCTGGGTACCGCTGACCCCCGGGGGCGGGAAAAAGGCATCCTGGCCGGGGCCAACGTGGTGATGCCGAACCTCTCCCCGGTGGCGGTGCGCAAGGATTACCTGCTGTACGACAATAAGATCTGCACCGGCGAGGAGTCCGCCCAGTGCAGAGGCTGCCTGGAGCAGCGCATGAAGGCCATCGGCTATCAGGTGGTCACCCACCGGGGCGACCCGGCACAAATTTGAAAGGATTGATGATCATGGCACAATATAATCCAAAATCTATGCTCCCGGACGAGTTCATCAACGATGAGGAGATCCGGGCAACACTGGCTTATGCCGATGAGAACAAGAACAATCTGCCCCTGATCCGGGAGATTCTGCAAAAGGCCCGTCCGGTCAAAACCGGCAACGGCTGCACCTGCCGGGGGCTGACCCACCGGGAGGCCTCCGTACTGCTGGCCTGTGAGGACCCGGAGATTCTGGAGGAGATCTATGCCATTGCCGAGGAGATCAAGCTGGCCTTCTACGGCAACCGGATCGTCCTGTTTGCCCCGCTGTATCTGTCCAATTACTGTGTCAACGGCTGTGTGTACTGCCCCTACCACCTGAAAAACAAGCACATCGCCCGCAAAAAGCTGACCCAGGAGGAGGTCAGGCAGGAGGTTATCGCCCTGCAGGATCTGGGCCACAAGCGCCTGGCCATTGAGGCCGGCGAGGACCCCAAGAACAACCCCATTGAGTACATCCTGGAGTGCATCAACACCATTTACTCTGTCCACCATAAGAACGGGGACATCCGCCGGGTGAATGTAAACATTGCCGCCACCACCGTGGAAAACTACCGCAAGCTGAAGCAGGCTGGGATCGGCACCTACATCCTCTTCCAGGAGACCTATCACAAGCAGAGCTATCTGAAGCTCCACCCCACCGGACCCAAGCACGACTATGACTACCACACCACGGCCCACGACCGGGCCATGGAGGGCGGGATCGACGACGTGGGCCTGGGCGTCCTGTTTGGCCTGGAGCTGTACCGCTATGAATTTGCCGGCCTGCTGATGCACGCCGAGCACCTGGAGGCCGTCCACGGCGTGGGCCCCCACACCATCAGCGTGCCCCGGGTGAAAAAGGCGGACGACATCGACCCCACCGCCTTTGACAACTCCATCTCTGACGAGATGTTTGCCAAAATCACCGCCTGCATCCGGCTGGCGGTGCCCTACACCGGCATTATTATCTCCACCCGGGAGACCGAGGAAACCCGGTCCAAGCTGCTGCGGCTGGGCGTCAGCCAGGTCAGCGGCGGGTCCAGAACCTCTGTGGGCGGCTACGCGGGCTACAGCCCCGACGAGCGGCCCCACGACACCGAGCAGTTTGACGTCTCCGACCAGCGGTCTTTGGACGAGGTGGTCCGCTGGCTGATTGACAACGGGCACATTCCCTCCTTCTGCACCGCCTGCTACCGAGAGGGCCGCACGGGAGACCGGTTTATGAGTCTGTGCAAATCCGGCCAGATTCTGAACTGCTGCCACCCCAACGCCCTGATGACCCTGGCAGAGTACCTGGTGGACTATGCCACCCCCGAAACCCGGGAGCGGGGGTTTGCCATGATTGAGAAGGAGCTGGAGAAGATTCCCAAGGACAAGGTCCGGCAGATCGCCAGGGAGAACATCCAGGCGATTCTGAACTCTGACCGCCGTGATTTCCGGTTCTGATATGAGTCTGAACGAAACCGTATCCGCCGAGCGCCTGCACATCGGCTTTTTCGGACTGAGAAACGCAGGCAAATCCAGCTTGGTCAACGCCGTTACCGGCCAGGACCTGGCCCTGGTCTCTGACGTAAAGGGCACCACCACCGATCCGGTGCAAAAGGCCATGGAGCTGCTGCCCCTGGGCCCGGTGGTCATCATTGACACCCCGGGCCTGGACGACGAGGGCAGCCTGGGTGAGCTGCGGGTGCAGCGCACCCAGCGGGTGCTGGAAAAAACCGACCTGGCTGTGCTGGTGGCCACCGCGGGGGCGCCCCTAACGCCCCCGGAGGAGGCCCTGCTGCGCCAGCTGGAGGCGCGCAAGCTCCCCCACCTGATCGCATATAATAAGGCAGACCTGCTGACCACCCTGCCCCAGGACGGCAAGCGCTACGTCAGCGCAAAGACTGGGCTGGGCATCCGGGCGCTGAAGGAAGCCTTGGGCGAGCTTGGCAAGCAGCGCGCCACGGGAAAAACCATCGTGGCCGACCTGCTCGACCCAGGTGACAGCGTGGTGCTGGTGATCCCCATTGACGAGTCTGCGCCCAAGGGGCGGATTATCCTGCCCCAGCAGCAGACCCTGCGGGAGTGTCTGGATCACCACGTCAGCGTGCTGTGCTGCCAGGTGGAGGAGCTGCAGGCCCTGCTTGCCGCCCAGGCCCATCCCCCCAGACTGGTGATTACCGACTCCCAGGCCTTTGGGGCAGTGCAGAAGCTGGTGCCCGAGGACGTCACCCTCACCTCCTTCTCCATTCTCTTTGCCCGTTACAAGGGCTCGCTGGAGACCCTGGTGGCCGGGGCTGCCCGGCTGGGCCGGCTGCAGGACGGAGACCGGGTGCTGATCAGCGAGGGCTGCACCCACCACCGGCAGTGCAATGACATCGGCACCGTGAAGCTGCCTGGGTGGATCAGCGCCTTCACCGGCAAGGACCTCCGGTTTGACTTTACCTCCGGCGGGGACTTCCCGGCGGCACTGTCTGACTATGCGCTGATTGTCCACTGCGGGGGCTGTATGCTCAACGAGCAGGCCATGGCCGGCCGGATGCGCCTGGCCCGGCAGGCGGGCGTGCCCATGGTAAACTACGGCGTGGCCATTGCCTGCATCCACGGCATCCTGCGCCGGAGTCTCGCCCCCTTCCCGGAGGCGCTGGCCCTGCTGGAGCCTTGACCCCCCGGGCGGAGCAGCCGCCCAAGTTGTTTTGAAAGAAGGATCCATTGATGAAGTTTTTGCGTTCAAAATTGTTCTCCTCTCCCCTGCTGACGTTCTGGTACTGGCTGTTCAGCGTGCTGCTGTGGGAAATCTGTCTGCATCTGATCTCTTACGGAATGTTTACCGGCTACAGCTGGTACGTCATTCCCTTTGGGCTGATCTTTGCGCTGTGCCTGACGTTGCTGTGCCGCCTGCTGCCGGAAAAGGCAAACCGAATCCTGACGCTGGTGCTGTCTGTGGCGCTGTTTCTGTTTTACGCCTCACAGCTGGTGTTCAACCAGGTGTTCGGTACCTTCTACTCCGTGTCCATGGTGAAGCTGGGCGGGGACGCGGTGACCAACTTTTGGAAGCAGACCCTCCTTACCATTGCAAGCAGCTGGTGGCTGCTGTTGATTATGCTGCTGCCTGTGGTCCTGGCCGTATTGCGGGGCAAAAAGTACCCCGGCTCCTACGCCCGGCGGAAGTGGCTCAGAAGCCTGGCGCTGGTACTTGTCATCGCCCTGCTGTGGGCCGGCACTGAGCTTAGCCTGCGGCTGGGCGGCACGGGGTATTACACCGTGTATGACTACTACCACAGCAACCAGACCCAGACCGAGCAGAGCGTCAACTTCTTCGGCGTTGCCGCCACCATGCGGCTGGAGATCGGCCATCAGCTCTTTTCCTCCAATGAGGGCGACAGCGCCCTGCTGGAGGACGACATCGCCCTGGAGGAGCTGATCGACGAGACCCTGCCCCTCGAGACTGAGGTCCGGGACGTCGCCGCGGAGACCCAGTCCCCCGACCCGGCCCAGAGCACCGAGCCCGCCCAGCCGGAGGAGCCGACCTACGGGCCCAACTACCTGCCCATCGACTTTGACAAGCTCAGCACCCTGACCGAGGACAAGGACATCCTGGAGCTGAACGAGTACTTCTCCCGGGCCAGGGGCAGCGACAAGAACGAGTACACCGGGATGTTCAAGGGCTACAATCTCATTGAAATCTGCGCGGAGTCCTACTCCCCTGTGTTTGTGGACCCGGAGCTGACCCCTGCCCTGTACCGGCTGACCACCGAGGGCATTGTGTTTCACAACTACTACACCAGCTACCCCAACACCACCACCAACTGCGAGTACTCCCTGTGCACCGGCCTGTTCCCGGATCTGGGGCGGGACAAATATGACGCCAGCTTTGTCTATTCCGCGGAAAACTTTGTCCCCTTCTGCCTGGGCAACGAGTTCCGCAGCCTGGGATATCACACCCTGGCCTTCCACAACTATGTGGGCAGCTACTTCGGCCGGGACAAATCCCACCCCAACATGGGCTATGACTGCTACTTTGCCAACGCAGGTATGCGCTTTACCACAGACTGGCCCGCCTCTGACCTGGAGATGATGGAGCAGTCTTTGGAATACGTCTACGAGGCCGGCGAGCCCTTTGTGGCCTATTACATGACCTTCTCCGGCCATTACCGCTACGACTTTTACAGCAACCCCATGTGTATCCGCAACCAGAGCGCCGTGGCGAGCATGGACTACCCCGAGGCTGTGCGGGCCTATATTGCCTGCAACCTGGAGCTGGAGTACGCCCTGGAGTATCTGATGGACTCTCTGGAGGAGCACGGTATGCTGGACCACACCGTGATTGTCATGACCGGCGACCACTATCCCTACGGCCTGTCCGAGTGGCAGTACGAGCAGATGATGGACCATGAGATCGAGACCCCCTTTGACAAGATGAAGAACTCCTTCATCTGCTGGGCCCCCAATATGGAAACTCCCATCCAGTGCGACAACTACTGCTGCAACATCGACATCCTGCCCACGGTGCTGAATCTCTTCGGCGTGGAATACGACTCCCGGCTGCTGGCGGGCACCGACGCCCTGTCCGACGGGGATCACATCGCCATTCTCACCGACGAGAGCTTCCTCACTGAGTATATGATGTTCGATTCCAGCACCAACAAGGTGACCAAGCTGGTGCCGGACAGCCAGATCCCCAGGCGGTACTTTGACCGAATGGTGCAGCTGATCAAACGAAAGCTGCTGATTTCCAGCAAGATTCTGTACACGGATTATTACGACTTTGTCTTCCACACCGGCGGCATGTCCCTGGGCAATGAGGCCGAACGGGTGCCCGTAGTGGAGGAAAACCCCGAATAAAGCGCAAAAAACCAGGCATCCCGGCCTTAAAAGGTCAGGATGCCTGGTTTTTTGCGTGGATCAGAGCTTTTCGCCGCCGAGATACACGGCCTTGCGGTTCAGCTCCCGGTCGCAGATCACAAAGTCTGCCAGCTTGCCCTGGGCAATGGAGCCCACCCGGTCAAGGGCGTGGATCTGCCGGGCAGGGTTGAAGGTGGCGGCCCGGATCGCGTCCTGGGCGGGAATGCCGAAGCGGACGGCATTGCGCATACAGTCATAGAGATTGGTGGCAGAGCCGGCGATGGTGCCGTCGGCAAGCCTTGCCACATGGTCCTTCAAAAAGACCTGCTGGCCGCCCAGCTCATACTCCCCGTCGGGCATGCCGCAGCAGCGCAGGGCGTCGGAGATCAGCACCATCCGCTCGGCGCCGAAGAGCTTGAAGGCCATGCGGATGGAGGAGGGATGCACGTGGATCCCGTCGCAGATCACCTCGGCGGAAACCCCGGGATGTTCGGAGGCGGCGCCGATCACACCGGGCTTCCGGTGATGGATGGGCGGCATGGCATTGAACAGGTGGGTCAGGTGGGTGACCCCTGCGTCAATGGCCGCCTTGGCGTGCTCGTAGTCAGAGTCGGTGTGGGCAATGGAGACCGTGCACAGGGCCTTGGCCTGCTGCACAAACTCCACTGAGCCCTCCAGCTCCGGGGCAAGGTCCACAATGGAGATCAGTCCCTGGCTGTCACGGTACAGCTTTTCAAAGGCGGCAAAGTCCGGCAGGCGGAGATAGGCGCCGTTTTGGGCGCCCTTTTTCTTTTCGGAGAAGAAGGGGCCCTCCATCTGCACGCCCAGCAGCCGGGCGCAGCCGGGCAGCGGGTTCTTGTGCAGGCGCAGGCCTGCCGCCAGGGCAGAGGCAATGGTGTCATAGGGCAGGGTCATGGTGGCAGGGGCAAAGCTGGTGACACCCACAGAGGCCAGGTATTTGGCCATCTGCACGTCGCCCTCATAGCTGCCGTCGGAGAAGTCGACGTTGGAGTTGCCGTGGTTGTGCACGTCAATCAGGCCGGGGATCACATAGGCGCCCTGCAGATCCACCGCGTCGGGCTTTTCCTGCAGGACGTCGGCAAACCGCCCGTTTTCCACAGAGAAGCCTCCGTGGACGAATTTGAATTCCTCAGTGTAGAGATAAGCGTTTTTAAAGTTCATAGGAACCTCCAAAGCACGGTCAATCAGGGCAGCGAGGCGGCAGCCACAGCCTGGCCCACGCGGCGGGTCTTCTCATCGGGCAGCATGACCACCATTTTCTCCGCCAGGGCGGGGTACTCCTGGGCCATGATCCGCTTGCACTCGGCAAGGATGGTGTCGCCACCCTTGCCGGACATCACCCGGCCCAGGACAATCATATGCTCTACGTCGTAGAACATGCTGTACAGCTGCATGGTGTGGGCCAGATAGCAGCCGATGGAGCGGAAAATCTCCACCGCTCTGGGGTCGTCCTGTTCCATCAGCACCTGTACGGCCTTCAGCTTCTCGGCAGGGGTCAGGCTCTCGTCCAGGGTGATGCCGGCAGCCGGGGCCAGCTTGATCACCGCGTCCTGAGAAAAGTACTTGCAGCCCACGCCGATGTCATAGGACCACTCGTCCATCATGGCTTTCTCGGACAGGTCCACCGGGGCAAAGGCCAGCTCGTTAAACCAGCCCAGCACATTCCCCTTCCGGTCCACATAGCCCACGGCCTCACTGGTGCCCATGGCCATGCCCATCACCGCGGTGGCGCCCAGGCCCATGGCCCCGGCCAGGGCGGTGACGTCGCCGTCGTTGGCCACCACAATGGGCACGTTGCCGTCTCCGATGGCGGCGGCAGCACGGTCAAATACCGTGTGCACCAGCTTGCGGATTTCCTTTTCCCGGGGCACCTTGATAAACAGGGAGCTCACCATGGGGGCGTTGCCGATAAACACGCCGGCGGAGGACACGCCGATGCCGTCCACCCGGGGCATTTTGGAGGCCGCGGTCCGGAAGGCCTTGACAATTTCGTCATAGTGGTACTGGGGATCCGCATGGGTCTTGGGATGCCAGACCACCTCTTCGGAGTAGACGGTTTTGCCGTCAATCACCGCGGAGACCTTCCGGTCGGAGCCGCCGGCGTCAAAACCGATGCGGCAGCCCTCCATATGGCCGCCCACAGAGACAGAGGCGTCGTTCTCCGCAGGAAACGCCCCCTGAGAGGGGCAGTCAATGATTTCAAAGCCGTTTTCAAAGACGTCAGACATAAACTGCACGTCAAACCAGCGCTTGCCGTTCTCGCCCTCGCCGTTTTCAAAGTAGACGTACTCCCGGGCAAGGCGCTGGGCAATGTGGCTGGCCCCCTGGATATACACCCGGAAGCCGCCGATGGACCAGAGCAGGAACTTCACGTACCGCTCCACAAAGCGGTAATCGGCCTGGGCCATGTCAGGGGTGCCGTAGATTTTGCCGTGGCGGACGGTGATCTTGCCCTTGTCCCGCTCTACCGCAATGGAGATGGGCTTGTCTGCGCCGGCCAGATAGGCCTCCATCCAGGGGCCCAGGGGGATAAAGTCCGGGTCCAGCGCCGGCAGGTTCTTGACCGGAAATTCAATGCCTAAATACTTCATACGCTCACCTGTTCACATATTTTTTGACAATTTTCTGCATCTGGTACCATTTGGCTTCCATCTCGCTCACCAGCTTCAGCTGGGCGCGGGTGCGCACCAGGTTATGGTCGGGATACTGGGTTTTGAAGTAGTGGTCGCTCTCAAGATAGTCGGTGAGGAAGCGCACCGCCAGCTCCAGGGTGATGATCTTGGCGCCCAGGGGCAGCAGCTCGATTTCGCGCCGGGTCAGGGTGTGGCAACCCTCCAGGAAGCCCCGGGTGTAGACCTCAAACAGATGCAGGTCAATGGACATCCTGCTGAGCTCCTGCACGTCCTCGGGGGCGGTGGCCGCACCGAAGCGGATGGAATCGCCAAAGTCAAACAGGCTGGAGCCCGGCATTACGGTGTCAAGGTCCAGCACGCACAGGGCCTTCCGGGTTTTCATATCCAGCAGGACGTTGTTCAGCTTGGTGTCGTTGTGGGTGACCCGCAGGGGAAGCTCACCGGATTCCAGCATCCGCTGGATGGTGCCGGCCTCTTCCTCTCGCTCCATGATGAAGTCGATTTCCTTTTGCACATACTGCAGCCGGTCGCAGGCGTCCTCGTCCATGGCGATTTTCAGCTTGCGGTAACGGTCGGGGGTGTTGTGGAAATTGGGAATGGTCTCGTGGAGGGTTTCGGCGGGAAAATCCGCCAGCTGCTCCTGGAAGCGGCCAAAGGCCACGGCGCTCTCGTAGAAGTCCTCGTCAGACTCCGGCGCCTCCAGGCAGAAGCCGCCGACGAACTCGTAGCACCGCCAGTGCCGGCGGAGATTGTCTTTGTAGTAGTAGTTGCCGTCCTGGGCCTTGATGAACTTCAGCACCTGGTTGGGGTTGTCCACCTTGGTGCGGATATGCTCTGTAACAGAGATGACGTTTTGCATCAGCTCCACCGGCCGCTTGAACACGTGGGTGTTAATGCGCTGCAGGATATACTGCTTGTCAATATCGGTGGTGATGAGGAAGGTATAGTTAATCTGGCCGTGGCCGAAGTTTTTGCAGTGGACGGGACGTCCCTGAATCTGGAAATGTCTGATGGCCTGTTCCATAGGCGCCTCCTGAATTGTAATATCTGATATATTATAGCAGAGAACGGCAGAAAAAGCAATCAATACTTTCCGTTTTGGGTCTCATAGAGCTGATAAAACACGCCATGCTTCTGCAAAAGCTCTGCCCGGCTGCCCTGCTCCTGGATTTTGCCCTCGCTGATCACCACTACCCGGTCGGCCGCGTGGATGGTGGAGAGCCGGTGGGCAATGATCAGGGTGGTGCGGCCCTTAGCCAGCTCGTCAAAGGCCCGCTGGATCTTTGCCTCGGTGATGGAGTCCAGGGCCGAGGTGGCCTCGTCCAGGATCAGAATGGGCGGATTTTTCAGGAAGATCCGGGCAATGGAAATTCGCTGCTTCTGCCCGCCGGAGAGCAGGGTGCCCCGCTCGCCCACATAGGTGTCAAAGCCTTCGGGCATCTGCAGGATGTCCTCGTAGATCTCCGCCCGCTTAGCCGCCTCGATAACCTCCTCCATGGTGGCGTCGGGCTTGCCGTAGCGGATGTTCTCCAGCACGGTATCGGCAAAGAGGAACACGTCCTGCTGCACAATGCCGATGTTCTCCCGCAGGGAGCGCTGGGTCACGTCCCGGATGCAGCTGCCGTCAATGAGAATCCGGCCGCCGGAGACCTCGTAGAACCGGGGGATCAGCTGGCACAGGGTGGTCTTGCCCCCGCCGGAGGGCCCCACAATGGCTACGGTCTCCCCTGCCCGGATGTTCAGGTCCACATGGTGCAGCACCGGCAGGTCCACGTCGTAGGAGAAGCTCACGTCCTCCACCCGGATCTCGCCCCGTACCTTGCCCAGGTCCCGGGCATCGGGGCTGTCCTGGATGGTGGGATCGGTGCGCATGATCTCGGCAAAGCGGCGCAGGCCGGCAAAGCCGTTGGCCAGCATCTCGGAAAGGGTGGCCATCTTGCGGATGGGGTTGACAAAGGTGGCAATGTACAAGGAGAAGGTGATGATGTCCCGGTAGTCCATCTGGCCCCGCATGATCAGATAGCCGCCCAGGGCAATGACCACCACGTGGAGAATGGAGGTGAAGAACTCCATGGTGGCGTGGAAAATGCCCATCTCCTTGTGGAACTCCCGCTTGGAAACCTTGAACCGGTCGTTGGACAGCTCAAACTTGTGCAGCTCCGCGTCCTCGTTGGCAAAGGCCTTGGCGGTGCGGAAGCCGGACAGGGACGACTCAATGTCGGCATTGATGCCGGCGGTGCGCTGCTTCACCATCCGGGAGACCCTGCCCATCTTTCTGCGCCGGAAAATCACCAGCGACAGGCACACCGGGAACATCAGGCACACCACCAGCGCCAGCTTCCACTGGACGGAGAACATGATAATCATGGCGCCGATGACGGTGAACAGAGAGGTAATCAGATCCTCCGGGCCATGGTGGGCCAGCTCGGTGATTTCAAACAGATCGGAGGTGAGCCGGCTCATCAGCTGGCCGGTGCGGTTGCGGTCATAGTACTCAAAAGAGAGCTCCTGCAGGTGCCGGAACAGATCCCGCCGGATGTCCGCCTCCACCCGGATACCGAAGGTGTGGCCCCAGTAGGCGATGACAAACTGCAAAAACGAGCGCAGCAGATACGCCGCCAGCAGGGCCGCCATGAGCACAAAGAAGGGCTGGTAGCGGTTGTTGGGCAGCAGCTGGTACAGGGCGTGGCGGGTGGCCAGAGGGAAGGCCAGGTCAATGCAGGAGACTGTGATGGCACACAGCATGTCCAGCAGGAAAAGCTTGCGGTGAGGCTTAAAGTAACTCAGAAAAATCCCAAGCAGGGATTTGTGCCGATAATCCTCAGGCTTCATATACGGTTTCGTCCTTTACGATATTTTGGATCCAGACCCCGCTGCGGATCATGAAAAAGCCCACCACGCACTTGATCAGCTCCAGACTCTGGCAGCAGAAGTAGAGCAGCACAATGGGCATGGCGGTGAACCGGGACAGGCAGTAGGCCACCGGGGCCACCACCAGGCAGGCAAACACGCTGTCAAACAAAAAGGTGACAAAGGTCTTGCCCCCGGAACGCAGGGTGAAATATGCGGCGTTGGAGTAGGAGTGCACAGGCATAAACCCGGCGCTGATGAGAATAAAGCTGGTGGCCAGGGCGCGGACGTGGTCGTTGGTGTTGTAGATCCCGGGGAACACCCAGGCCAGGGCCACCATCACAGAGCCGAAGAGCAGACAGGTGAGCTCAGAGAACACAATGAGCTTGCGGTCGGTGTCCTTGGCCTGTTCCACCTTCCCTGCCCCCAGCTGCTGGCCCACCAGGATGCCAATGGCGTTGCCCATGGCAAGAAAGGCGATGTTGCACACGTTGCCCAGAGTGAAGGAGATGTTGGTGGCGGCCACTACGTCATAGCTGCGGATGGAGTAGCACTGCACCAGCAGAGCCTGGCCCAGGGCCCACAGGGTCTCGTTGAGAATGAGGGGCATGCCCTTGCCCAGGATTTTCCAGGCCAGGGCGGCAGGCACGTACAGGCTGCGGTAGGCGCCCCGGAAAAAGGGGTGCCGGTCCACCCGGCTGTGGGTAAAGATCACCACAATGGCCAGCTCCACATACCGGGAGATCACCGTGGCAATGGCGGCGCCGTCTGCCCCCAGCCGGGGCAGGCCTAGGTGGCCGAAGATCAGAAGCCAGTTACACACAAAGTTGACCACCACGGCAATGATGCCGGCGCTCATGGGCAGCACTGTGGAGCCGGATTCCCGCAGGGTGCCGGCGTAACACTGCACCAGTACAAAGGCCGGGAAACCGATAAGCATCAGCTTCAGGTAGCTGTAGCCCGCCTGCAGGCTGCCCTCGATGTCCGCCACGTCCCCCTCGCCGGTGAGATACAGCCGGATCAGCGCCGGGCCGAAGCGGAGAAAGACAAAGCAGCCCAGGCCGGTCAGCAGGGCGCAGGCCATCAGCTTGAAGCGGAAGGCATAGCGCACCCCCTCTTCATCGCCCTTGCCGTAAAACTGGGCGCCAAAGATCCCCGCCCCGGACACCGCCCCGAACACCGCCAGGTTGAAAATAAACACCAGGGTGTTGGCGATGGAGACGCCGGTCATCTCCACCGTGCCGATCCTGCCCACCATGATATTATCCAGCATACCCACAAAATTGGTAATGCCGTTTTGGATCATAATGGGCAGGGCCACGGTAAGGGCTATGCGGTAAAACCGGCGGTCTCCGAAGTATTTACGCTTCCGCATGGATTACAGCCGTTCCAGCACCGCCAGCAGGTAGTTCCAGGTGCGGGCGGCGGAGGCAATGCTCAGCCGCTCTCGGGTGGTGTGGATGTCCTGCATATCCGGGCCGAAGGACACGCAGTCCAGCCCGGGCATCTTGCTGGCAAACAGACCGCACTCCAGGCCGGCATGGATGGCCTCCACCACAGGGGTGCGGCCGTAGAGATCCTCAAAGGTGCGGATCATCAGGCTGCGCAGGGGGGAATTCTTGCGGTACTCCCAGGCGGGGTATTCGCCGGCCTCGGTGTAGGCGGCGCCATACTTCTCCCCCGCGGCACGCAGCCGGTCAATCAGCGCCCGCTTTTCGGTGTTGACGCTGGAGCGGACGGAGAAGGTCATGCTGACGGTTGCGTCCTCGGTTTTCAGAATACCCAGGTTCAGAGACGTCTGCACAAGGCCGGGGATGTCGGTGCTCATGGCCTGCACGCCGTTGGGCACGTCCTTCAGCAGGCCCACCACCTTGCGGGTGGAGGCAATGCTCATGGCTCTGCCCCGGCAGACACAGGTCTCCCGGTCAATCCGGGCCTTGAGCTCCTGCTCGGGCAGCTCGGCGAGCAGCGCCTTGCTGATCTCATCGATGGCAGCCAGGGCGTCAGTCAGACGGTTTTCGGCCACAATCACCTTGGCCATGGTGTATCTGGGGATGGCATTGTCCTTCTGCCCGCCCCGGACGTAGACCAGCCGGTAGGGCAGCTGCCGCAGCAGCCGATCCAGCAGGGCCCCCATGAGCTTGTTGCTGTTGGCCCGGCCCTTGTTGATCTCCTGGCCGCTGTGACCGCCCAGCAGCCCGTCTACATAGATGTGGATGCCCTTGCCCTCGGCCTTTTCGATCTTGATGGGCAGGTGCAGGCCGGAGGTGGCGCCGCCGGCGCAGCTGACGGTGAGGATGCCCTCATCCTCAGAGTCGCAGTTGATAAAGGTTCTGGCGGTGAGGACGGAGGTGTCCAGGGCGGCGGCGCCGTCCATGCCGATCTCTTCGTCCACGGTGAACACGCACTCCAGGGGCGGATGGGGAATTTCGTCAGATTCCAGAATCGCCAGGGCATAGGCCACGGCAATGCCGTCGTCGCCGCCCAGGGTGGTGCCCTCGGCCCAGATGTACTCTCCGTCGGTGCGCAGGTCCAGCCCGTCCTTGGTGAAGTCGATGGGGCTGTCTTTGGTTTTCTCGGCCACCATGTCCATGTGGCCCTGGAGAATCACCGCCGGGTGGTGCTCATAGCCCGGGGTGCCGGGCTTAAAGATGATGACGTTGTTCACCTCGTCCTGCACATAGCGCAGATTCCGCTCCCGGGCAAAGGCCGCCAGATAGTCGCTGATCTGCTTGGTGTTTCTGGAGCCGTGGGGAATCTTGCACAGCTCTTCAAAATAATACAACGCCCGCTGGGGCTTGAGACCTTCTAACACTCGTTTTTCCATAGTATCTCCCTCCTTGGGTTATTCTGAATTATTTTATCACACTCCCCTCCAAAAGTCCATGGATTTCCCGTTTTTTTCCGGATTCTTTCTGCCGGGACCCGGGCGGTGCAGCCGCTTTTCCTGTGATCGGGCAGGACTGAGAAAATTGGCTTTTGTGACGAGCTGTCACAAGCCTGTTCTTTTTTCCACCGGAAAGGCTGTTTTTGAATTTTAGCATTGACGAAATACCGGCCTGTCTGGTATGATAACACCGTACGGTCGAATGACCGTGTGATTCTATATCACAATTCATCGTTCAGGGAGAAATCCGGATATGAAACAGTTTTCCTCCGAGCGCCTGGCGCAGATGATCCTTGCCCGGCGCAAGGCATTGGGGCTGACCCAGGCAAAGCTCTCGTCCCGCACGGGCATCAACCGCTCGGTGCTCAGCCGGCTGGAAACCCGGCGCTGCACCCCTTCCATTGAACAGCTCCAGGCCCTGGCCCGGGTGCTGGAGTTTGACCCCGCGGACCTGTTCCAGGATACTCCGGCCCAGGCCCCCGCCCCCCTGCCGTCCTGCCGCATTGCCGTGGCAGGGCTGGGGTATGTGGGGCTCTCCCTGGCGGTGCTGCTGGCCCAGCACAACCAGGTTACTGCCGTGGACATCGTGCCGGAAAAGGTGGATGCCGTGAACCGTATGGTCCCCCCCATCCAGGACGAATATATCGAGCAGTACATGGCCCAGGCCAGGGCCGGGGAGCGCACCCTGCGCCTTACCGCCACCACAGACGGCGAGGCCGCGTACCGGGACGCCGAGTTTGTGATTGTGGCCGTGCCCACCAATTACGACCCCAAGACCAATTACTTTGACTGCTCCGCGGTGAACGCCGTTCTCCGCCTGATTCTGGCAAGCACCGCACACCGGGCCCAGCCGCCTGTAATCGTCATCAAATCCACGGTGCCCGTGGGCTATACCGAAAAGACCCGGAAGGCGCTGGGGGCGGACAATCTGATCTTCAGCCCGGAGTTTTTGCGGGAGTCTATGGCCCTGTATGACAATCTCTACCCCAGCCGGATCATCGTAGGCTGTGACGAGAAAACAAAGGCCGCCGCCGAACGCTTTGCCGCCCTGCTGCAGCAGGGGGCCATTGCCACCGGGATTCCCACCCTGTTTATGGGCTTTACCGAGGCGGAGGCCACCAAGCTCTTTGTCAACACCTATCTCGCCCTGCGGGTGTCTTTCTTCAACGAGCTGGACACCTACG
>DFIE01000122.1 GCA_002372735.1 Clostridiales bacterium UBA3705 | reverse complement strand
GATCAAGCTGGCCACCTACGCCTCCAGGTGCATCGAAAACGAGATACTGATGCACATCCGGAAAATCTCGGGCCAGCGGGCGGAGATCTCTTTGGATGAGCCCATTAACACCGACTGGGACGGCAATGAGCTGCTGCTGTCTGACGTGTTGGGCACCGAGCCGGACACCGTGCTGCGAGCACTGGAGGACAGCGTGGACCACGAGCTGCTGCGCCTGGCCCTTGCCCGGCTGCCGGACCGGGACCGTCGGATTGTGGCCATGCGCTTTGGTCTGGGGGGCTGCAAGGCCCTGACCCAGAAGGAGGTGGCGGATCTGATGGGCATCAGCCAATCCTATATTTCCCGGCTGGAAAAGCGGATCATGCTGCGCCTGCGCCAGGACATCACCCGTCAGCTCTCCGCATAGCAAAACAGGACGCACTGCAAAGCAAAGCTTTGCGGTGCGTCCGTCTTTTACAGTCTGCGGCCCTTGATGCGGGCGCTGAGATGGAGAGAGAGCATGGCAAGGGATGCGGCCATGTTTTCGTTTTGTACCAGAATGCCCTCAGGAACATCCAGATGGGTGGGAGCAAAATTCCAGATGGCCTGGATGCCGCAGGCAATCAGCCGGTCACACACCCCTTGGGCGGCACCCGCGGGGACACAGATGATGCCGAGCAAAATTCCCTCCCGGCTGCAGTAGGTCTCCAGCTGGGAAATGGGATAGACCGGCTTGTCGCCCTCTGTACGGCCGGGCTGGGCGTTGACGTCAAAGGCCGCCAGAATGTGCAGACCGTAGTCCGCAAAGCCGGTGTAGTCCAGCAGGGCGCTGCCCAGCTTGCCCGCGCCCACCAGCACCGCGCTGTGGGTGCTCTCATAGCCCAGAAAGGCTGAGATTTCCTGCATCAGGCGCCGCCGCTCATAGCCCACCCGGGGCTTGCCCCCCTTGCTGACCATGGCAAGATCCTTGCGCACCTGCACCTGGCCCATGCCCAGGGCTGTGGCCACCGCAGTGGCGGAGATGTAGGCCGGCCCATCGGGGTCCAGGCTGCGCAGATAGGACAGGTAGACCGGCAGGCGCTGGAGCACTGTGTTTGGAATTCCGTTGGTTTGCATAGCGCCCACCTCAAGCCAGGAGCAGGTCGGTCAAATCCTCTACCGAGCCGTACAACCGCATCGCCTCACGGCGCAGCCAGGGCCGGCAGAAGGGAATTGCCAGCTCCCAACGGCGGTTGAAGGAACGCCGGCGGATCAGGGCGTAGATACAGCCGTTGCGGAAGATCACGCACAGGTCCGGGTATTTCTCCTGCAGACTCAACAGCTTGTCCGCCATCTCCCGGGTGAGGAGCGCGTAGGTGTCTTCAGTGGAGTCGGTGTAGCAGACGAACTGGTCGTTGAAGGCCGCGTAGGTGAACTGGATCTGGCACATCTTACCCGCCAGCGACCGGTGGGAAAAGCGGTTTTTGCTGCCGCGGGTCTCCAGAATGATGGTGCCGGAGAACTCCCGGTTGAGCTGGATGGCCAGCCACTGTCCCCGCACCTTGACGGTGTGGCTGGTGTAGTTTTCGCCGTAGACACCGCCGCAGATGATTTCCTGGGAGGCCACCCAGCAGTCCCGGTACAGTCCCTCCAGGCGGTTGGCAGTATAGTAACGCTCCACCCGGCTGAGCAGCCCCACGTCGCAGAGGATTTCGTCCTCGGCAGGGGCTTTCTTGGCCCGGTAGGTAAACTGGTCAAAGTCCTCCTGGAGGACCACGGGCATAAAGCGCTGTTTAAAGCTCTGCTCCAGCAGCCGCAGCAGCAGCCTGGCCAGAAGCAGCAAAAGCAGACTCCCCGCCGCCAGCAGCAGGTGACGCATCAGCGCCGCCTTGGCCTGGTCGGCAGTGAGCCCGGTGGTGAAAAAGGTGATGATTTTCCCCGCGAAGGCGAACTTCTCCGGCACGGCAGAGGCCACCTGGAGCATCAGCTCCTCTGACAGGGGGGACAGCGCCCACTGGCTGACGAACCACAGGGCCCGCACCGCCCCGTAGGCAATGCCGCACACCCCGGCCAGCTCACACAGCAGGCATAAGAGCTTGCCCAGCTCATAGGGAATCATTCGTTTGCTCATCGGTACCTCCTAAAACGGGACGGCTGCCCCGGGGAAACTTGCTGCACCTCAGCTTGCAGCAGGGTCCGGCGTGCGGGCCCTGTTACAAGCTGAGGTACGGCAGCGCCGTACCTCAGCGAAATCATGAAAGCGAGGGGTCAACGAACGTCTTCAATGAGGCCGTAGTCTCCGTCGTTGCGGCGGTAAACCACAGCAAAGGCGCCGTCGGCATCCTCATCGCGGAAGGCAAAGAAGTTGTGGCCCAGCAGATTCATCTGCAGAATGGCCTCGTCTCTGGACATGGGCTTCATGGGGAATTCTTTGATGCGGCTGAGCTTGAATTCCTTCTCCTCGGGCACCTCGGCGAAGGAGGTCACCTCGGCGGTGCGGACAAAGGCGTCCTGGCGCAGACGGCGGGCAAGACGGGTTTTGTTCTTGCGGATCTGACGCTCAATATCGGACACAGCGGCATCAATGGAAGCGAACATGTCAGAGGTGCTCTCGCTGGCGCGGAAGATGGTCTTTGCAGCGTGAACGGTCAGCTCAACCTTGTTGCGGGTCTTTTCAACGGAAAAAGCGACAAAGGCTTCGGCGTCATCCTGGAAATAGCGATCCAGCTTTGAGACCTTTTTTTCGGCATAGGCATGGACGTTATCGGGCAGGCTGACCTTTTTTTCGTTGATCTGGATTTTCATATTGCGTCGCTCCTTTCATGAGTTGCGAAACCGGATGGTCTCTCTAAAGACATTATACCAGCAATTGTCCCGGGAATCAAGCCTTAATTTTCCTCCTGCGCAGGCTTGGCGGTCAGTCGGTTGGTAATCTCCCGGAACAGCTCGTCCGCCTGGGTCCGGAACCGGTCGGTGAGCAGCTTAGCCTGCCGGGCGGAGGGGGCGTAGAGCTCCAGGGTCATAAGAGGGCCCATTTCGTCGTCCAGGCGCATTACAGCCAGATAGTCGCCGCTGGGCTGGTTGAGAATTTCGGTGCGCACCATGCTGTCACGGCGGATTTCCCGGTTGAAGCGCTCCACTGCCCGCTCGGCCCGCTGCATCACCGGGAAGGCAATAGAGTCCTGGGTGAGCAGGCAGTCGGACTTGCCCTTTTCGGTGATGACGTAGCCCTCCTCTGTGTGCTCCAGGTGGCCGGTGTCTACCATCTCGGGGATGGATTCCAGCACGTCAAAATAGCTGAGCTTGTCGTCCTGCAGGCACAGCTCGTAAATTGTCTGCTCGTCTACCGGGTAGATTACCTTGCTCATCACAAACAGGATCAGCACCTTTACATCCAGCTTGTCCTGGATAAAGCCATGTCGTTCCATTGCGATCCTCCTCTGCCGATGGATTTGGAATATTATACCCTATCCGGCGGCAAATTACAAGCCCCAATCCTGCACAGCCCGGCCCCCTGCGCCATAGGCTGGTCTGGGAGGAATGGATATGAAGCATTCTATCTTGCTGGTGGGCGGCGACGCACGCCAGCGTGTATTGGCCCGGCTGCTGGCCGGCAGGCACCGGGTAGGCACCCTGGACGTGCCGGGGCTGCCGGACACCCCGGAGGGGCCCTGGGAGCTGCTGGTGCTGCCCTGCCCGGTGCTGGACCGGCAGGGACGGTTCAGGGCAAGGATCCCTCTGGCGCAGGCCCTGGCCCTGGCCCCGGGCGCACCGGTGCTGGGCGGGGCGGTACCGCCCCTGCCGGAAAACAGAGAGGCTGTGGACCTGCTGCAGCAGGAGCAGACCGCCCGGGAGAACGCTGCCCTGACCGCCCTGGCTGTGCCGGAGTTTTTGGCCCAGGCAGGACTTGGGCCCAAGGACCGGTGCTGCCTGGTGATCGGCTGGGGTCGGATCGGAAGAGTGCTGGCCCCGGTGCTGCTGGGGGCAGGGGCGGAGGTCCGGGTGGTCACCCGGCGGCCGGAGGCCCACAGCGAAATCCGGGCCATGGGGGCAGAACCCCTGGGGCCGGAGGCGGTCACAGATGAATTTGACCTGTTGCTGAACACCGCGCCGGGGCCGGCGCTCCCCCCTGCCCTGTTGGACAGCTTGGGACCGGACCGGGTGTGGGTGGAGCTGGCCTCGCCCCCGGGCGGGCTGGGCAGCTGCTCACCCCGGATGAAAATTCTGCCCGCAGCCGGTCTGCCGGGCCGCCTGCCGGAGCAGGCAGGCGCCGTGCTGTACCGGGCGGCGGAGCGTTGGATGGAAACATGGGAGGCGCGTATATGAAACAGCAAACTGTGGGGTTCGCCCTGTGCGGATCCTTCTGTACCTTTGAGCCGGTGCTCTCGGCCCTGGCGGCCGTGGCCCGGCAGTATGCCCAGGTGGTGCCGATCCTGTCCTTTGCCGCGGCAGGCACCGACACCCGCTTTGGCAGGGCGGCGGATTTCCGGGCCAGGATTGAGGCCATCTGCGGCAGGCCGGTGATTGACACCCTGGCAGGGGCAGAGCCCATCGGGCCCAAGAAGCTGCTGGATGCCCTGGTTATTGCCCCCTGCACCGGCAATACCCTGGCAAAGCTGGCCGCCGGGGTGGCGGATACCCCGGTCACCCTGGCCTGCAAGGCCCATATGCGCAACCGCCGGCCGGTGGTGGTGGCGGTGTCCAGCAACGACGCGCTGGCCGGCAACGCCGGGAGCATCGCAGCCCTGCTGCCCAGGCGGGAGTTCTACTTTGTCCCCTTCGGCCAGGACAATCCCGGCACAAAGCCGGACTCCCTGGTGGCCAGGATGGAGGACATCCCCGCTGCCCTGGACGCCGCCCTGGCCGGCCGCCAGCTGCAGCCGGTGCTGGTGGAATACGGGCAGGCCTGAGCCAGCAGCGGCGTCTGAGGGGGGAGTCCGCGCAGAAGCATCTATGCCCCTGTGCCGGCAGCTCCCCCTGATTCGCCCTTGACATTCCCCGGTTTATCTGGTATTTTGTTATCCAGAAAAATTGGAAAGTGGAAATTATACCGCAGCACCAGTCAGGCTGAGCCAAAGGAGGGAGTCACGTGCAGAGAAGCAGCGGCATTTTGCTGCCCATTACCGCGCTGCCGTCCAAGTACGGCATCGGCACCATGGGCAGGGCGGCTTACGCCTTTGTGGACTTCCTGGCCCAGGCCGGGCAGCGCTGGTGGCAGATTCTGCCCCTGGGGCCCACCGGCTGCGGGGACTCCCCCTATCAGAGCTTTTCCGCCTATGCCGGCAACCCGTATCTCATTGATCCGGAGCTGCTGTGCGAGGAGGGGCTGCTCCACCCGGAGGAGGTGGAGGCCATGGACTGGGGAAGTGACCCCGAGCGGGTGGACTATGCCCGGATCGCTGCCCAGCGCACCGATCTGCTGGCCGGGGCCGAGCGCCGGGGCTGGCGGCGGGATCTGTTGCGGATTTGCCGTTTCACAGAGGAAAACCGGGACTGGATCTATGACTACGCCCTGTTTATGGCGCTGAAGCGCCATTTCCACGACCTGCCCTGGAACCAGTGGCCGGATTTGGCCATACGGCACCACCAAAGCAGCGCGGTCACCTATTATATGGATCTGCTGCGGCCCGACGTGGAGCTGTTTATCTACACCCAGTATCTGTTCTTCCGTCAGTGGGAGGATTTGCGGGACTACGCCCACAAGCAGGGCGTGGGGATCATTGGGGATCTGCCCATCTATGTGTCGGCAGATTCCGCAGACGTCTGGGCCGCGCCGGAGAACTTCCAGCTGGACGAGAGCCAGAGCCGGCCTGTGCTGGTGGGCGGCATGCCACCCGACCGGGAGGTCCGGACCGGCCAGCGCTGGGGCAACCCCCTGTACAACTGGGAACGGATCAAGGCCGACAACTACCGCTGGTGGCTGAGCCGGGTGGACCGGGCCGGACAGTGCTTTGATTTGCTGCGGCTGGACCATTTCCAGGGGCTGGAGCAATATTGGGCGGTGCCCTACGGGGAAAAAACCGCAGAGCACGGCCAGTGGCTGAAGGGCCCGGGGCTGGAGCTGATTCGGATGCTGCAGACCAGCTTCCCCACCCTGGAGTGCATTGCCGAAGACCTGGGCACCCGCAGCCCGGAGACTGCGGAGCTGCTGCGCCAGTCCGGGATGCCGGGAATGCAGGTGCTGCAGTACGCCTATACCCCCGGGGGGCTGCGCCCAGGGCAGTTCCCCACCCACAGTGTGTGCTGCACCGGCACCCACGATCTGCCGCCCCTGCGGGCCTGGCTGGCCGACGCCCCGGACTGGGAGCAGCAGACCATCCGCGCGGAGTTGGGACTGGCGGAGGGGCAGGATCCCCTGTGGCCCCTGCTGCAGGCCGGGGCAAACGCCCCCTCAGAGCTGTTTGTAGCCCAGCTGCAGGATTACCTGGGCCTGGGTGCCGAGGCCAGGATGAACGTTCCCGGCACTGTGGGCAGCAACTGGCTGTGGCGGGTGCGGCCTGAGGCGCTGACCCAGGCGCTGGCCCGGCGGATCCGGGCGCTGACCGAGTCCGGCGGCAGACTGGTCACATCTTAAAATCTTGTATCCAAGGACGCGCCCGGGATGGGCGCGTCCTTCTTGATTTCTTCCGATTCCGGTCAAAAAAACGTCAAATTCCGTTTACAAACTGTTCCGAAAAATCGGGATATTTATTCAAATTTTGGATTTATGATGTTGCCATCAAAAGAAAAAGCGATTGCAAAGGAGCGTTTGAATATGGAATTCTATGATTGGAACCGTGCCGGCGACGTAAACGCCGCCACTGATTGGACCCTTCCCCAAAATGATGCCAACGCTGCCCCTTGGAACCGGGCCGGAAATCTGAACGCCGCGCCGAGCGCTCCGGGCGGAGCAGCCCCCTTCACCGCCCCTGCCCGGGAGGAAGCCGCACCGACGGCTGAGCCCTCTGCCCCCGTGTATCACGAGGACGCCGCACCGGAGCGTCCTGCCGGACGGGCTGCCAAGGCCGGCAGGTACGCCAGGCCCGCCCGCCGCAAGGGTCTGGGACGGGCCGTGGTGGCCATGAGCCTGTGCTGCGCCCTGCTGGGCGGCGCGGTTGGTGCCGGCGGCGTGCTGCTGCTGGACCGGAATACCGATGGGACTGCCGTGTCCGCCGCCCAGAGCGCCTCCACCGCCCTGGTCTCCGGCAGGGAGTCCACCGAGCTGAACACCGTGCGGGTAGAGGGCGGCAAGCTGCTCACCGCCGCGGAGGTCTACGCTGCCAACGTCAACTCCACTGTGGGCATCACCACAGAGATTACCACCAATTACTGGGGCTACCAGACCACCGCCGCGGCGGCGGGCTCGGGCTTCATTCTCACCCAGGACGGCTACATCCTCACCAACCAGCACGTCATTGACAGTGCCAGATCCATCACCGTAACCATGTACGACGGCACCGCCTATGACGCGGAGCTGGTAGGCTATGACACCGCCAACGACATTGCCGTGCTGAAAATCGACGCCGAAGGCCTTACCCCCGTGGTGCTGGGCGACTCTGACAACCTGAACGTGGGCGACGACGTGGTGGCCATTGGCAACCCCCTGGGGGAGCTGACCTTCTCTTTGACCAAGGGCGCCGTGTCCGCCCTGAACCGGGAGATCACCCTTTCGGGCAACAACACCATGAATCTGATTCAGACCGACTGCGCCATCAACTCCGGCAACTCCGGC
>DFIE01000038.1:2446-4524 GCA_002372735.1 Clostridiales bacterium UBA3705 | reverse complement strand
AGCACGATGGGGAAGCCGGGCAGGCGCTTGGTGACCTCTTCCAGCACGTCGAAGCGCAGGGGGGGCGGCACCAGGATGCCCTTTTCGTTGCGGGTGCACTGGGCGGGAGTGAACTTGTAGGCGCCGTGAGAGGTGCCGATGGCAATGGCCAGAGAGTCGCAGCCGGTTCTGGTGACGAACTCTTCCACTTCCTCGGGATGGGTGTAGGAGGAATCCTCAGCGGAGACCTTGACGTCGTCCTCAACGCCGGCCAGGGTGCCCAGCTCAGCCTCGACCACCACGCCGTGGTCATGGGCGTACTCCACCACCTTGCGGGTGATTTCCACGTTCTTGTCGAAGGGCATGGAGGAGCAGTCGATCATCACGGAGGTGAAGCCGCCGTCAATGCAGGACTTGCAGGTTTCAAAATCGGGGCCATGGTCCAGGTGCAGGGCGATGGGGATTTCGGGGCACTCCAGCACAGCGGCCTCCACCAGCTTGACCAGATAGGTGTGGTTGGCATAGGCACGGGCGCCCTTGGAAACCTGGAGGATCACAGGGGCCTTCTCTTCGCGGCAGGCCTCAGTGATGCCCTGCACGATTTCCATATTGTTGACGTTGAAAGCGCCGATGGCGTAGCCGCCCTCGTAGGCCTTCTTAAACATTTCGGTGGTAGTTACCAGAGGCATAAGCAATACACTCCTTTAAAAGTTGATACCAAGATTATACCATATTTTTGCGCAATTACAAGTACAAACTGTTTCGATTCCCGGATTTTCGCGGATTTGCCCCGGGCCGCCGGGATTTACAGGCTCTGGCGCCGGGCCAGGGTCTTGTTTTTGTACTCCAGGTTGCCGGTGACGTCCTGCAGCACCCGGATCTCCGGGGGCAGCTGGATCTGCTCGCCGTCTTCAGCATAGCAGAACATCATGGCCTTGTCCGCGGAGAACCGGTAAATGTCGATCTCAAAGCGCTCGTTGAGATAGCTGAACCGGTATTTGATTTTGTGCACCGGCTGGAGCTGGGGATCTACCTCCAGCATATACTGATTGTACTCCTTTTGGGAGATGGGGCGCTCGGTGTCCCACTTGGTGTTGTCGGCCATGGTGTGCTTTTCGGTGTAGAAGTACAGGTGGTCGGAGCCGTTCTTCTGCTTGCGGATCCGGCGCTCGATGCGGGGGTTGGTCTCCACCAGGTAGTTTTGCACCATCTCAAAGGGCACCGCGTTGTAGCGGACGATCAGCTCGTCCATATTGGGCCGCTCGATGAGGTACTTGTGCTTCTTGTCCATGGGCTCGGGCTCGCCGACAATGCGATAAATCTCACGCATAGCCCGCTGGATTTTCTTTTCAAAGTCTACGGTGTTGTCAATGATCTTCAGGTTGGGATGGGCGCTCCAGGCCCGGAGGGTGCGGTCGTCCATCTCGATGGCGTGCTCCAGGGTCTCAGTGCGGGCGTCATTGCCCAGGTTGTAGGCAAACTCCGCGCCCTTGGCGCAGGTGACCAGATGGATGACGGCGTCATAATTGGCCAGCACAGACTCCACCGTGCGGCCGTCAAAGCGGGCAATGACCTGGTCAAACTCGGCGTCGGTGATGTAGGCCTTGTCGTCCAACAAGGCGCGGTCGTAGACAATGAGGACATTCTGCTCGGGCACCATTTCGGCGGCCTTCAGGGCCAGGCGCTCCTTGTGCAGCTGGTCGGCAATGACAAAGTCCTGGAACTCCAGCATGGACACGCAGTTGCCAAAGGGCTTGATGCCAAAGCCCGAGATCAGATCTGTGGCAGATTCGGGGATGGTGATGACCTTCCAGCCATCATCCTGCTTGAATTCCTTTAGTATGCGGCTGACCAGCGTGGTTTTGCCGGCGGCGGGTCCGCCGGTGAGGACGATCTTGATGATTCTCTTTTCCACAAGCATCCACCTTTCCAGTTTATGGGACTTTATCATACCACATTCGCCGGTTTTTTTCAACCGAAAATGTCCGACATTCCTTGACTTTCCGGTGCATAACGGGTAAACTAGAGGCACCAATTTCAAATACGGGAGGCTCTTATGACCATTCTTGTGACTGGCGGCGCCGGATATATCGGCAGCC
>DFIE01000038.1:0-2391 GCA_002372735.1 Clostridiales bacterium UBA3705 | reverse complement strand
AGCCACACCTGCGTGGAGCTGCTCACGCAGGGCTATGACGTGATAATTGCAGACAATTTTGACAACTCTGACCGGGACGTGCCCAACCGCATTGCCAAAATCACCGGCAAGCAGCCCACCGTCTACCCCATCGACGTGGCGGACCGGGAAGCCCTGGAGCAGGTTTTCGCCAACCACCCCATTGACGCGGTGATCCACTTCGCCGGGCTGAAGGCCGTGGGCGAGAGCTGCCAGATCCCCCTGCGCTACTACCGCAACAACCTGGACACCACCCTGACCCTGCTGGAGACCATGGAGCGCCACGGCTGCACCAGGTTTGTCTTCTCTTCCTCCGCCACGGTTTACGGCCCCAAAAACCAGAGTCCCTACACCGAGGACATGGACACCTCCGCCACCAACCCCTACGGCTGGACCAAAGTCATGATTGAGCAGATTCTGCGGGACTACGCCGCCGCCAACCCCGGCTTCAGCGCGGTGCTGCTGCGGTACTTCAACCCCATCGGCGCCCACGAGTCCGGCCTGCTGGGCGACGATCCCAACGGCATCCCCAACAACCTGATGCCCTATGTGGCCCGGGTGGCCGCGGGCCAGCTGCCCAAGCTCACCATCTTTGGCGACGACTACCCCACCCGGGACGGCACCTGTCTGCGGGACTATCTGCACGTGGTGGATCTGGCCAAGGGCCATATCTCCGCCCTGCGCTATGCCGAGTCCCACACCGGGGCAGAGGCCTTTAACCTGGGCACCGGCGACGGCGTGTCTGTGCTGGAGCTGGTGAACTCCTTCCAGAAGGTCAACAATGTGCCTGTGCCCTTTGTGATCGGTCCCCGCCGGGACGGCGACCTGGCCGAGGTGTACGCCAACCCCACCCGGGCCCATGAGGTGCTCCACTGGCAGGCCCAGCGCACTGTGGATGATATGTGCCGGGACGCCTGGCACTTTATCGAAACCCAAAACGGAGACAAGCAGTGACCCGTGGCGAGGTCTGCCTGCGCCGGGGCGAGGACCGGGATATCCGGCAGGGCAGCCTTTGGATCTTTGACAACGAGATCGACTGGGTGGACGACCTGTGCAAGGACGGCGACGTGGTGCGGGTGATTGACAGCCGGATGCGGTTTGTGGCGTGGGGCTTCTTCAACGCCCGGTCCAAAATCACCGTGCGGCTGCTGTCCACCGACCCGGAGGAGGAGATCGACCGGGAGTTCTTCCGCCGCAGGCTGCAGGCCGCCTGGGACTATCGCCGGGCCATGGGCTTTGAAAACGCCTGCCGGGTGGTCTTTGGCGAGTCTGACGGGCTGCCGGGGCTGACGGTGGACAAATTCGGAGACTATCTGTCCTTCCAGACCCTGAGCCTGGGCATGGACCGGTGGAAGCCGGAGTTGATTGCCCTGCTGGCAGAGCTGCTGCACCCCAAGGGCATCTATGAGCGCAACGACGTGCCTGTGCGGGAGAAAGAGGGGCTGCCCCAGCAGAGCGGCTGCGTCTACGGCCAAGTGCCAGACCAGGTAGAGATTACCGAGCACCGGGCACGGATGCTGGTGGACATCCCCCACGGGCAGAAAACCGGCCACTTTTTGGACCAGCAGGAAAACCGGGGGCGGATCCGCCCCTACTGCCCAGGCCGGACGGTGCTGGATCTGTGCAGCCACTCCGGCGGCTTTGCCATCCACGCTGCCCTGTTCGGCGCCGCGCAGGTGGAGGCGGTGGACGTCTCCGCCGAGGCCATGGAGCTGATCCGCAAAAACGCCGCCCTGAACGGCGTGGCAGACCGGATTGACACCGTACAGGCCAACGTGTTTGACCTGGTAAAGGACTACTGTGACCGGGGCCGCCGCTTCGGCACGGTGATTCTGGATCCCCCGGCCTTTGCCAAGAGCAAGCGGGCCCTGGAGGGGGCCTTCCGGGGCTATAAGGAGCTGAATCTGCGGTGTATGCGCCTGGTGGAGCCCGGCGGCTTTTTGGTCACCTGCTCCTGCAGCCAGTTTATGACCCCGGAGCTGTTCCAGGAGATGCTGCGCCAGGCCGCGGCGGACTCCGGCCGCACCGTGCGCCTGCTGGAAACCCTGATGCAGTCCAGAGACCACCCTGCCGCACTGAATGCGGAGCAGAGCCTGTATCTCAAGGGCTGTATCGTCCAGGTGCTGTGACAAGGGAATAAAACCCAGGGCCAACGGTTTGGCCCTGGGTTTTTGACTTAAGGCTGAAAAATGAATCATGATTCATTTCGGTGCTTTCAAATTGCCATTTGAAAACTTTTCATCAGTATTCATTATTCATTGGAATAACAATCGGGCAGGGGCCGGAGCCTCTGCCCGATTGTTTCTTGTTACTGTGTTTGCTGCCGGTACAGGAACGTCACAACCTGGGCCCGGGTGCAGGTGGCGTCCGGGG
>DFIE01000145.1:24656-26219 GCA_002372735.1 Clostridiales bacterium UBA3705 | reverse complement strand
CCGGCTCGGTTTCCACCGGCTCGGTTTCCACCGGCTCGGTCTGGACGGGCGCCGGATCCTCCAGGGCGGCGGCCTGCAGGGAAAGGGCCAGCAGCAGGGCCAGCACCAGCAGCAGGGCGGCAGCCCGGCGCCATTGCAGTTGTTTCATGGCCAAACATCCTCTCTTTTTATGATATGGGATCGGGGGTGCTGCCTGGGCGGTCAGCCGCCGCACTGGGCGGCAAGCTGGTCCAGGGTCAGGCCGGACTCATGTTCGCCATGGATAAAGTCATAGCCGTTGGTCTGTTCCAGGACGTCCAGGCTGTCCACCCAGGTTTTGTAGTGCTCATAGGGCTCCTTGCCGGTGCCCGGGTCGAAATAGCTCTTTTCCGGGTCGTAGGCGGGGCCGTCGTTGCCCTCCCAGCTGGTGATATAGGCCGCCGAGACCTCCAGCTGGGTCACCAGCTGGCCGTTTTCCAGCCGGAGCATCCGCCAGTGGTGGTAGGAGTCCTCATCCGCGCCGTTGACGTGGATGCCCGCCACCACCTGGCCATCCAGCCGGTACACGCCCAGGGAGTCCACCCCGCCGGCCACCTGGGGCCGCAGGGCCTCCCGCTCGATCAGGGCCTTGGCGCTGCCGTTTTCGATGGTGTAGATGCTGCAGATGGAGTGCTCCACGGTGTAGCCGTTGTCGGTCTGGGCGTCGGCGATGTACAGCACCATCAGCTCCTGCACGCCGTTGCCGTCCAGATCGTAGAGGAAGCCCCTGGCGTTGCCGTTGTTCGTCTCAGACCGGATCCGGTCCAGAATGGGCAGATAGACCGACGGGTCTGCGGGCACAGGAGCCTGGGTCTCGGGGGCGGCATGGGTTTCAGGGGCTTCGGGCAGGGCGGTGCCGGCGCCCTCGGGGGGCTGGCCCTGCCCGGGGTCTGCGGCGTTGTATTCCACAATATAGCCGATCAGCGCCGGGTCCGCGGGGGAATTCAGCACGCTGCGCACGTCGTTGAGCACCCAGCGGCCCTCTCCCCGGTCAAAGTAGAGCTCCACATAGGGCTCGTCCTCGCCGTTGTAGGTGAAGCTGGGCTCTCCGGTGAGCCAGTAGGGCTGGCACCAGCTGTCCGGGGCGTTCAGCGCCTGGCCGAAGGGGACGTCGTTTTCGTCCACCCAGCGGTAATTTCCCTGCTCGTCCCGCCGGGCGCCGATGCGGAAGTGGACGTCCTGCTTGCCGTGGTCCTCCAGGGTGTTGGTCACGGCGGTGAGCTCCGCCGCGGATTCAAAGCAGACCAGCCGTCCGCCCCGGTCCAGGGCCCGCTGCCGGGCCTGATCCCAGGCGCAGGGGTCTGAGACAAACTCGTAGACGCTGGAGCGGTAGGCGGGCTCGGTCTGTGCAGGCATAGACTCAATGGCCTGGACCGGCCTGGTCTCGGCCTTCTTGGCGCAGCCGGCCAGCAGTAGTGCCGTCAGGGCCAGCAATGCCCCCAGGGCGCGTGGTTTCATGCAAATCCCTCCTGTTGCAACGGTTTCATTCTCTTTCCATCATACCGGGCTGGGCCGGGGTTGTCAAGGTAAAAATAGCGGCAGGCT
>DFIE01000145.1:23418-24582 GCA_002372735.1 Clostridiales bacterium UBA3705 | reverse complement strand
CGGGCAGCCTGCCGCAGCGCGCTTACAGCCCGCCGCTGATATTGCCGCCGATGCCGGGCAGAACCTCCAGAATGGTCTGCGCCGGGGTGCCGAAGCGGGTTTCCAGCACCCGGATCTCCACGCTGACGGGCACGTCCGCCGGCAGGTGCGGCAGCTCCAGGGGCAGCAGGGTGCAAAAGTCGCTGCCGTCCAGGTCAAATTCCCCGGCTGCCTCTCCGTTCACGGTGACGGACACCCGGCTGGCCTGGAGGGAGGGGTTGAACACCGCAAGCCCGGTCAGGGTGAAGTACAGGTCCTCCTCCCCTTCGGTCTCCGGGCCGAGGATGCCATCCTGGTTGCCGATCTGCTGATAGCGCCGGTACTGGGCCTCCGTCTCCTGGGCCAGGGTGTCCTGCTCCTGGTAGTAGCTGTCCCGGAACCGGGCGGCCTGCAGGGTGTACACCCCGTTTTCCGCCTCCCCCCAGCGCTTGGTAAAGGCGGCCCCGTCGCCGATCTCGGTGAACTCGGTGGCGTAGCGGCTGCCCGCCTGCCAGATGTCCAGCCCCTGCCGGGCGGCGGCCCGGCGGAAGGCCCAGATCTCCTCGGCGGGGAAGAGCTCCAGCAGCGGGGCCAGGTCCTTCTCGGCCTGCGCATCGGTGTCCGGGGCGGCCAGGGGGTTTTCGATAAACTCATAGCAGGGGGTGCCGTAGCGGCCGTTGTACTGCAGGTACATCCCGTGGGCCTCTCCCTCGGGGTCGGTGACGCTGAGATACCACAGGGGCATCCCCTCGCCCCGGTCCAGGGCGGCGGCAATGATACAGCCGTCCTCCGCCACGGCGGAGAAGGCGCTCTGGGCGGCAATCTCCAGGCTGCCGTCCTCATTCATGGTCACGGGGAAGGCCTCCACCCTGGCCCCCACATACCGGGGGATGATGCACAGCCGGTCATACTCCCCCTGGTTCCACACCAGGGTGGGGACGGGCTCCCCGGCAACGTAGGGCTCGTTGTACAGGCAGGCCAGCACCGTTTCGGTGCAGCCGGCAAAGCGGGCGGTAAAGGCGGAGGACTCCGCCACCCCCGCCGGGGCCAAGGTCTCTGCCGGGGGCAGGGGGTCGGCCGGGGCCTCGGCCCGGGGCAGGGTCTGGGCGGGCGCCGGCAGGGCCTGGGCCGTCTCCGGGGCGGGCA
>DFIE01000145.1:22770-23350 GCA_002372735.1 Clostridiales bacterium UBA3705 | reverse complement strand
CGCCCGCCGGCATTGCCGGCGGCGCAGCCTCCCAGCACCAGGCACAGCGCCAGGGCCAGACAAATCATATATTTCAGCTTCATGGCAAAAGACGCTCCTTATATTTGGAATACCCAGATGATACCACAAACTCCGCCCCGGGTCAAGCCCCGGGCAAAAAGCCCCCTCTCCCGGCGGGGGAGAGGGGGCGGTTGACAAATTCGGTTACAGGGTGGGCACGGTCTCCACAAAGGGCAGCAGAGAGATCTCCAGGTTGCCGTTTTTGGTGCGCAGCTCGTCGATAAAGGCCTTTTCCATGGCGGGGTCCCGCATCTGCACCTTGAAGGACAGGCGGAACATGGAGCCCATGGCGGTGGTTTTCACCCCGGCGGTCTCCGCCTTTTTCAGGTAGCGGGTGAAGGTCTCGTCAAACAGGCCGTTGTACTCCAGCGACTCGGGGATGGTGATCTGCAGCAGCTGGTCCTGGGCCAGGTGCTTGTGCTCAAACAGCCCCAGGGCCGAGAGCAGGAAGTACAGCCCCGCCAGGGCCACCAGGATCACCACGCCGTAGGCCACGTAGCCCATGCCGAAGGCAATGCCC
>DFIE01000145.1:251-22722 GCA_002372735.1 Clostridiales bacterium UBA3705 | reverse complement strand
TGCCGAAGGCAATGCCCGCGCCCATGGCAATCAGAATGGCCGCCAGCTCGTCCGCAGAGCCCTGGGCCGACCGGAAGCGGATCAGCCCGAAGGCCCCGCCGATGGCCACGCCGGCGCCGATGTTGCCGTTGACAAAGGTAATCACCGTGGCCACCATCAGGGGCAGCAGGGTGGTCACCAGGAAGAACCGCTTGTTGGCCCGGATGCGGAAGGACAAAATCCAGGAGTAGGCCAACCCGGAAACCAGGCACACCCCGGCCATCAAAAAGAACTGGGCAGGGGTCACCACAACAGAATAAATAGAACTGAACATGAGAAGCTCTCCTTTCCTTTTCCCTCAGCCGCAGCGCAGGGTACGGCAGTAGGCAGCGCCGTATTTGGAATAACTGGTTTTATAGATTCCCCCGGCGGACAGCAGTCCGGCCAGCCACAGGGGCATGGCCTGCTGGAGCTTCACCTCCAGCACCGAGCCGCCCTCCTCCAGCAGGGAGATGCCGTCCATCTCGCCGGTGAGCTCCAGCCGGTCGGTGCGGTAGCGGGGGTTTTCGTCAATGGTCAGCCGCAGGTCGCCCTCGGGCTCCACGTAGGCGGTGCGGTCGTAGATGATCACGCAGCTGGGCTCCAGCCGGGCAAACTGGTTTTTAAAGCTCACCAGCTCCCGGCCGATCTGGCCGTCGCCGGTCAGCATGGTTTTGCCGGCCCAAAAATCCCGGACCCGGGGCAGGGTGGCCTGGATCCGCCGCTTGTATACAATGCCGCCGGCCTTGCGCTTCAGCTCCAGAAACACCGGGGACTCCTCGGTGGCCCGGCCGTAGGTGCGCAGCCGCAGCTTTTCTTTAAACTCCGGCTTCTCCAGGGACTGGCGGATCAGCCGCCGGTCCGGAGTGTCGTAGTACAGGGAGGCAATGCTGGTTTTGCCGTATTGATCCGGCACCATATGCCCCACCAGCCCCCGGCGCACCAGCCTGGTCTGGGCGGCGGTGAGGACGAATTTCAGTTCATAGCGCTCCATCACGGCGATGGGCGCCTCGGGGTTGGATGTCGCGGCGGAAGCCTGCCGCACAGCAGGGGAAGCAGTCATGGGACACACCTCATTTCTCTTGGGTTATGGCCCTATTCTATGCTGTCAACCTTAGCCCTGCCTTAAAGTAAAAATATTTTTTCCGTCTTCGGGGGCGGGGGAGGAGGGCGGTACTTTTCCTTGCAATTGGGGCAAAGCCGTGGTATAATGATTTCGATCAATTTGGAGGTGATATCATGCGTTATTGTATCCAATGCGGCGCCCCTCTGCCCGAGGGCAGCAGTGTGTGCCCAAACTGCGGCTCCGCCCAGCCCGGCGCCACCGTCGCGCCCGACCGGGTGCTGGCGCCCCAGGACGCCTACGCCGGGGTCACAGAATTTCAAGTCCTGAAGCGCCGGCTCCATCAGGAGGCCCGGGCCTGGACCATCTGCGGCATTGCCATGGCCGTGGTGGTGGGCATGCTGGTTCTGATTGGCTTTGTTATGATCATTGTCGGCGTGGCCAGCGGAGAAGGGGCAATCTCCGCCGTGGGCGCCCTCTACGCCCTGCTCTACGGCACCCTGCTGGGGCCCATCCCCGTGATCAGCCTCATCATGGGCAAGAAGGTCATGGGCTACTACGACAAGGCCGATACCGACTGCTCTGACGCCTATTCCCATATGTACTCCGTGGGCAGTTTGGTGTTCACCATCCTCTTCGGCGAGGTGGCCGCCATCTTCCACCTCATCGGCTTTATCTGGTTCCGCACCCGCCGCCAGCAGCTGGAGGCCTTCCGCGCCCGGCAGCAGAGCAGGGCCCGCGTGGGGTAATCCATGGGCAGTACCCCTTACGTCGCGGTATGCGGCAGCATCAATATGGACATCTGCGGCAAGTCCTTTGCCCCCCTCATCCCCGGGGACTCCAATCCCGGCACCATCCGGCTGTCCCTGGGGGGTGTGGGGCATAACATTGCCCACAACCTGCGCCTGCTGGAGGTGCCGGTGACCATGCTCACCGCCCTGGCCTGCGACGCTTACAGCGCCCAGATCCTGGCGCGCTGCGCTCGGGTGGGGATCGATCTTTCCCGGGCCCTGTCTGTGCCCGGGGGCGCCACCTCCACCTATATGGCCATCGAGGGGCCTGACGGCGATATGTCCCTGGCCCTGTGCGACGCCGCCCTGTGCGACGCCGTGACCCCTGAATACCTCTCCGGGCAGCTGGACGTCCTCAACCGTTCCGCCGCCGTGGTGGCAGAGACCAATCTCTCCGCCCCGGCCCTGGCCTGGCTGGCCGGGCACGTCACCGCCCCGCTGTTTTTGGATGCGGTGTCCGTCACCAAGGCGGAGAAGCTGCGGCCCATTCTGGGCAAGCTCTTTCTGCTCAAGCCCAACCGGCTGGAGGCGGAGCTGCTCTCCGGCGTCAAAATCACCGACCGCACCACCCTGGAGCTGGCGGCGGCCAAGCTGCTCTCCACCGGGCTGGAGCGGGTGTGCATCTCCCTGGGGCGGGAGGGGGTTTACTGCGCCTGGGGCAGCCTGCGCTGCCTGGCGCCCTGCCCGGATACCCGCCCGGTCAACGCCAGCGGCGGGGGCGACGCCATGATGGCGGGCTTTGTCCGTGCCTGGCTGGACGGGCTGCCCATTGCCGAGGCCGCCGCCTTTGCCCTGGCCTGCTCCTCCGTCGCCGTAGAGAGCGCGAAGACCGTCAACCCCGAGCTGAGCCTGGGGGCTGTGCGCGCCAAGCTGTCTTAAACCGGAACGCATCCCGTTCCGTTTTCAATTGCACTATCATAAAGGAGAATATCGCAATGAATCTGAACAATTACCTGGACGTCAACCCTGAAGTCGCCGCGGCAGTGGCCGCGGGCAAGCCGGTAGTGGCACTGGAATCCACCATTATTTCCCACGGCATGCCCTATCCCCAAAACGTCCAAACCGCGCTGAACGTAGAAAAAATCATCCGGGACAACGGCGCCGTGCCCGCCACCATCGCCATTCTGGGCGGGCGGCTGAAGGCCGGCCTGACCCCGGAGGAGATCGAATACCTGGGCAAGACCGGCCAGGCCGTCACCAAGGCCAGCCGCCGGGATCTGCCGGTGATCGTGGCCAAGGGCATGGACGGCGCCACCACCGTCACCACCACCATGATGATCGCCCATATGGCCGGCATCCAGATCTTTGCCACCGGCGGCATCGGCGGCGTCCACCGGGGGGCCGAGACCACCATGGACATCTCCGCCGACCTGGAGGAGCTGGCCAACACCCCGGTGATGGTGGTCTGCGCCGGGGCCAAGTCCATCCTGGACCTGGGCCTCACCCTGGAGTATCTGGAAACCCACGGCGTGCCCGTGCTGGGCTACGGCACCAAGGAGCTGCCCGCCTTCTATACCCGCCGCAGCGGCTTTGAGGTGGACTACCGGGTGGACAGCCCCGAGGAGCTGGCCAAAATCTTCAAGGTCCAGCGGGACCTGGGACTCAAGGGCGGCATCCTGGTCACCAACCCCATCCCCGAGGAGTACGCCATGGACTTTGACGTGATCAATAAGGCCATCGACCAGGCCATTGCCGAGTCCGTCCGGGACGGCATCCACGGCAAGGCCACCACCCCCTATCTGCTGGCCAAGGTCAAGGACCTGACCGGCGGCGACAGCCTGGAAAGCAACATCCACCTGGTGTACAACAACGCGGCCCTGGCCGCCAAGACCGCCGCGGCCTACTGCGGGCTGTAAGCCCCGCGCCCGGCGCAGAAAGGAGAACCCCATGACCACTCAAGAAGCCAAAACCGTCTTCCGTGAAAAAATGGCCGAGCTCCACGCCCTGAACCACGCCATGGGCGTGCTGCACTTTGACGGCGACACCGCCGCCCCCCACGCCTCCGCCGAGGGCCGGGGCAAGACCCTGGAGTATCTCTCCAACCGGGCCTACGAGATCGAGACCGGGGACGCGCTGCTGCAGGCCGCCCAGTGCCTGAACCAGCACAAGGACGAGCTCTCCGCCCAGGACCGCCGGGAGATCGAGGTCTTCCTGCGGGAGAACGAATTCACCGCCGCCATTCCCCAGGCGGAGTTTGTGGGCTACGTCACCCTGCTGAACAAGGCAAGCGCCGTGTGGCACAGGGCCAAGGCGGAGAACGACTACGCCTCCTTCGCCCCCCTCGTGCAGGAGATCTTTGACACCAACGTCCGCTTTGCCAAATATTACAAGCCCGATGAAAACCCCTATGACGTCCAGCTCAGCCGCTACGAGCGGGGGCTGACCATGGCCAAGACCGACGCCTTCTTTGACGCCCTCAAGGCCCGGATCGTCCCCCTGCTGAAAAAGGTCATGGCAAAGCCCCAGGTGGACGACAGCTTTCTCTGGGGCAAGACCTATCCCGTCGAGACCCAGCGGGCGTTCTCCGACTACCTGATGGACGTGCTCACCATCGACAAGGACCGCTGCGCCATCGGGGAGACCGAGCACCCCTTCACCATCAACTTTAACAAGAAGGACGTGCGCATCACCACCCATTACCACACCGAAACACCGATTTACTCCATGTACTCGGTGATCCACGAGGGCGGCCACGCCCTGTATGAGCTCCACACCGCCGACGAGCTGGAGGGCACCCTCCTGGCAGGGGGCGTGTCCATGTCCATCCACGAGAGCCAGTCCCGGTTTATGGAGAACATCATCGGCCGCAGCCGGGCCTTTATCGGTCTCATCCTGCCCAAGCTGCAGGAGCTCTTCCCCGCGCAGCTGAAGGACGTCACCGCCGAGCAGCTGTACCTGGCCGTGAACAAGGCCCAGCCCAGCCTGATCCGCACCGAGGCCGACGAGCTGACCTACGCCCTGCACGTGCTGGTGCGCTACGAGATTGAAAAGGGTCTGTTTGACGGCTCCATCCGGGCGGTGGATCTGCCCCGGATCTGGAACGCCAAATACAAAGAGTACCTGGGCATTGACGTGCCCACCGACCGGGAGGGCGTCCTGCAGGACAGCCACTGGTCCGGCGGCAACGTGGGCTACTTCCCCTCCTACGCCCTGGGCTCCGCCTACGGCGCCCAGATGCTGGCGAAGATGAAGGAATCTGTAGACGTAGACGCCGCCGTCCGGTCCGGGGACCTGCACCCCGTCACCGCCTGGCTGGAGGAGCACATCTGGCGCCACGGGGCCATGTACGACCCCATGGAGCTGCTGGAGAAGGCTGTGGGCGCCCCCTTTGACCCCACCTATTATACCGACTACCTGGAGCAGAAGTTTACCGAAATTTACCACCTGTAACCAAAGCTCCGCGCCGCTGCCCCAAATCGCCCCCGCCGGGGGCCTGAGAGGTGAAATACTATGGAGATCCAGAAATATATGTCCTATCTGCAGCCCATTGCGGGCGGGGTGCTGTTCCTGGCCCTGGCCCTGTGGGTGCTGCTCTCCGGCGAGCGGGCCATGGAGCGCAGCCGCAAGCCCCTGGGCTGGATGTCGGCCTATCGCAGGCCCGGCTTCCCCCTGGGGCAGCAGATGCTTGCAGCCCGGGGGCCGGGCTGGCTGCTGCCGGTGCTGGCGGCCCTGGCGGGGATCTGCTTTGCCCTGATCTACCGGCTGCTGCTCAGCCAGATTGTGCTGGACAGCTGGCTGGTGCTGGTCAAAACCCGGTACACCCTGTTCACCCTGGTCTTTGCGGCCCTGGGCGGCGTGGCGGTGTGCCTGCTGCTGCAGCAGCTGTTTGACGACCGCACCGTCACCGTGCTGGGCACCCTGCTGTTCTGCGGCTCTCCCCTGGGCTGGCACATGGCGGGCTGCCTGCTGGCGGCGGCGCTGTGGCTGCTGCTGCGCTATCTGCTGTGCGAAAACGCCGGCCTGAAGGCGGAGCTGTGGTACTTTGCCGCAGCCCTGCTGCTGGCCCTGGCCATTGCGGTGGAGCCTGTGTGCGCGGTGATGGGTCTGCTGCTTGTGGCGGCCCACTGGTACCGCCACGGGTGGATGCTGGGCAACAACCGCCAGCGCTTTGGGGGCTTCTGCCTGGCCATGGGGCTGTCGCTGCTGGTGTGGATTCTGTGCGCAGTGGGCGCCGCCTTGCTGCGGCAGTTTATGCTGGGGGGCTTCCGCCTGTCCATGCTGCGCCGCTTTGCCAGCCTGCGGGGCCTGCGCCTGGCGGGGGGCGAGCTGCTGCGCACCTTTAAGACCACTTTGCTGGCGCCCCTGGGCCTGGGCCGCCTGCTGCCGCCGCTGATGGACGCCCCCCTGGCCATGCTGGGCCTGGCGGGGGCGGTGAGCGCCCTGCGGATGGTTCTGCGCCGGCGGAATCCCCGGGGCGTGCTGGCCCTGGCGGTGCTGTGTGTGTCCGGCCTGTGCTGGGTGCTGGGGGGCAGATGGATCATGGGTCCCGGCCTGGTGCTGTGCGCCGGGTGCCTGCTCTCCAACGGTCAGATCGGCCGCCGCCGCGCCCCTGCCATTGTGTATACCGTCCTGGGAGTGCTGTTTGACCTGGGGCTCTACCTGGCCCAGTGGTACGTAACCGCCAACCCTGGCATTTTGGAGCGCCTGCGCTGAGCGGGCCCACGAAAGGAGAACTGAACTATGATCGCGTTAGCCTGTGACCACGGCGCCCTTGCCCTGAAGGAGGCCATCAAGGCCCACCTGGAGACCCGGGGTCTGGAATACAAAGACTTCGGCACCTACACCCCCGAGAGCTGCGACTACCCCGACTTCGGCGCCGCCGCGGCCCGGGCCGTGGCGGAAGGCACCTGTGACCGGGGCATTGTGTGCTGCACCACCGGCATCGGCATTTCCATTGCCGCCAATAAGATCCACGGCATCCGCTGTGCCCTGCTCCACGACAAGATGAGCGCCCGGCTCACCCGGGCCCACAACAACGCCAACATGATGGCCCTGGGCGCCGCCGTCACCGCCGTGCCCCTGGCCCTTGAGATTGTAGACGTCTGGCTGGACACCCCCTTTGAGGGCGGCCGCCACCAGCGCCGGGTGGACAAGGTCATGGCCCTGGAGGACACCCAGTAACATTTTTCACCCGGGGGAGGGGGAGCCATGGATCTTCAATCCGTCATTTTGCAGCTGGGGATTCTCTTCCTCATCATTGCCATGGGCTACGGGGCGGCCAAGGCCGGGATCTTTCCCCCGGGGACCAATCGGGTGCTGGCCCAGCTGGTGATCTATATCACCAACCCCTGCACCGTGCTCTACTCCGTGCTGGGCAGCCAGCGGGGGCTGACCAACCGTGAGGTGTACCTGCTCACGGCCATTGCCGCGGGCTTTTACGCCATGTCGGTGCTGCTGGGGCAGCTGCTGCCCCGGCTGCTCCGCTGCCCGGCGGAGAGCCGCCGGCAGTACACCTTTATGTGCACCTTCACCAACGTGGGGTTTTTGGGCTTTCCGGTGGTGAGCGCTCTGTACGGGGCCAACGCGGTGTTTTACGCCTCAGTGTTCAACCTGTTCTTCCAGCTGGTGGTGTACACCTACGGGGTGACGCTGATGGACCGGTCCGGGGCCGGCCGGCTGCGCTGGCGGAGCTTTTTCACCCCCATCATCCTGGCCTCGGTGGTGGCCTACGTCTGCTACGTGCTGGACCTGTCCGCCCCCAGGCTGGTGGTAAGCACCCTAAAGATGCTGGCGGGGGTGACCAGCCCGGTGTGCATGCTGGTCATCGGCATTGCCCTGGCCAATGTGCCCCTGGGCAGGGTGTTCAGCGCCTGGCGGCTGTACGTGATCAATTTCTGCAAGCTGCTGGGGGTGCCGCTGCTGGTGTGGGCGGTGCTGAGGGGCTTTGTGACCAATCCGCTGATTCTGGGCATCAGCGTGGTGATGAGCGGCATGCCCATGGCCACCCTGACCACCCTGCTGGCCGCCAAATACGGCGGCGACGAGAACCTGGCAGCCAGCGGGGTATTTCTCTCCACGCTGATGAGCCTGGTCACCATCCCGATTTTGATGTGGGTGCTGTTCCGGTGAAAAAATTTCCTCCGGGCAAAGATTTCCCTTGCAATTTGGCGGCTGGCGTGGTATAATACATTGGCAATCGGGCCTTTAGCTCAGCTGGGAGAGCGCCAGGTTCGCAATCTGGAGGTCAGGGGTTCGATCCCCCTAAGGTCCACCAAAGCAAAAATCCTGTCACGAAAGTGGCAGGATTTTTGCTTTGTATTCTTCAGTTTTCAGTATACCACCGGGGTCACGAAACACGTAAGCACTGCTCCGTAGCGGCCGATCATGGATCGGCCACAAATAACGAGATATATTTTCGCATAATTCCCGCCGACGCCTTGACAGGCCATCCGTTTGGAAGTAGAATGAAAATGGAGGATTCCAATCTGCTTTCACCTGCGCAACCCTGAAGAGAGAAACACCGAGATAAAGGAGGTCTGCAATGAAGAGAGGAAAAAGAGCGCTCTGTTTGCTGCTGGCGGTTGTCATGGTATGTATGCTGCTGCCTGCCCCGCAGCCGGCCAACGCCGAATGGGGCGACGGAGAGAGCTGCTTTGTCTGCGACGGGTACCTGGATGAGAACAACTGCTGCCAGGGCTGCGGGGGCGTCCACGCCGAGGACGTGAATTCCGACTGCTACTTTGCCATGCACTGCAAGGACTGCGGCGAATGCTTCCTGCTGGTACCCGGCTGCGCCAAGTGCGGCCGCTGCGAAACCTGCTGCGGCTACCGCTGCAGTGAATGCGATGAGTTTTTCTGTGACAACCCGGAGGCCTACTGCGAGACCTGCGGGATGTGCGAGGCCTGCGCGGAAGCGGAGAGCCTGCACTGCGCGCTTTGCATGGAGTGCTTCCTGGGAGAGATTTGCGACGAGTGCGGCCTGTGCGACCTGTGCCAGGAGGAGCTCCGCTCCGAGGGCGGCGGCCACTGCCCCGTCTGCGGCGAGTGTATGTACGGTCTGTTCGGAGAGTACAGCGAGGACAATCTCTGCCCCATCCACGGCGATGAGCACTGTATCAACTGCTACGAGGAATATCAGTGCGAGCAGTGCGGCGAATGCTTTGCCGGGGAGGAGGACAGCTTCTGCCTCTTCTGCGGGCTGTGCGCCGACTGCTGCGAGCAGAACTCCCTGGATGCCGGCTGCGCCAGCGGCGAGATCTGCGTAGAGGATCCCGACTTTGAATACCACTTCTGCCCGGAGTGCGGCGAGTGCTTCTGCGCGGTGGACGCGTGCGACACCTGCGGGGAGTGGTGCCAGGACTGCTGCGACCTGGAGCGGTGCGATGAGTGCGGCCTGTGCCCCAACACCTATGACAGCGACCTGTGCGACACCTGCGGCGCCGGCGGCGACACCCTGAGCGAGCACCAGCTCTACCACCGGTGCCAGGAGAGCCGCTGCGGCACCTGCGACTACTGCCAGACCGCCCTGGAGGACACCTACGGCTACATCGAGTGCCCCTGCTGCGGCAGCTGCCCCAACGAGTGCAAGTGCGAGGAGGACTGCGAGGACTGCCGCTGCCGACAGTTCATGCCCTATGCCTCCCCCTATTTCACCCGTGACAAAATGCTCCTGACGGTAACGGTGCTGGACGGCAACGAGAACAAGCCCATGGAGGACGCCATCGTGTACTACAGCCGCGACAAGCTGCGCTGGTACCGCCTGGGCAACACCGACGACCAGGGCGTTGTGCAGGGCAACGTGGCCCGGGTGCTCAACGGCGACCCGGCGTCCTACAACCTGCAAAACTGGCAGATCAGCGTGGTCAACCGGAAGGCCAAGGGCGGCGGCTTTGTGCAGGTGGGGGACGTGTACTGCGTGCCCGGCAACGACCAGACCGTCACGTTCAGCGCAAACGACTCCCGCAGCTACCGGGCCGCCGGGACGCTGAAGCTGTACCCCACTGACTATGACCCCTCGGTGTACGGCTCCGGCCAGTATGACGTGCTGCTCACCATGCCCAAGCGGGAGCTGGACGGCATCCCCTACAGCCTGGGGGAGTACATGAACCAGTGGGCCTCCGGCCACTGGGCCATCACGCCCTATTACACCGACCAGCTCACCGGCCGCGCCTGGGAGACCCGTGTGCAGGACTACTTTAAGAGCAACCAGGACTACTTCGGCGCCTATCTGGTGCCCTACACCGGCAAGTCCAACCTGCCGGCCCAGAACGACGCCTACTACTACGCCCCCCTGTACCACTTTGAGGGCGACACCATGGTGGGGGACTATTTCTCAGAGGGGCTGACCGAGACCATCTACAGCGGTTTTTCCGGCACCTACCGGGAGGTGTCCCTGCACATGCTCCGGTTTCCCGACGTCCCCGCCGGCACCTATCAGCTCTTTGTGGTGATGCCGGAGTGTAAGCTGTTCAGCCGCAAGGTGCAGCTGCGCTTTTCCGACGGCGGCTCGTATGAGAGCCAGGCCTATGACCATTTCAAGCTGCGCCAGGCCGTGCGCAAGGCGGACCTGGACAAGAGCTTCTTCCGCCTGGGCTTTGAGAATCAGATCGTGAGCCGGGTGGACGGCAACAGCGAGACCAAGGATTTCATCGCCGCCCTGGGCGGTACCCGCAGCCCCAGGGCCGCCTTTGTGCTGACCTATGACCGGGACACCGGCAAGAAGCTGTGGGTGGTGAACGACAGCTTTGCCTGGGCCTCAGACCGGGCCAAGTACACCTTCTGGACGCCCAGAAGCTCCACCGTGGACTATGTGCCCTATCTGCTGTCCTACGACGTACGGCCGGGCTATGACCGGGGCAAGTGCGAGCAGAGCGGCCTGGCGGATTACAGCTATCTGGGCGGCACGGTGAAGCCCCTGGCGGGCAGCTACACCGGCCTGCGCCTGTGGGCCGTGCAGAACCGGTCCGCCGCCGGAAACCCGGACAAGGACAGCTATTACAAGGTCAAGCTCTTCTTCGGCCAGACGGAGTACGATGCCGCCGGCAATGCCATCGGCGAGCCCCAGCCCATGCCGGACAACACCAGGATCCGCTATACCCTGGAGTACAACGGCCGGAGCCTGCTTTACAGCAACTGGGGCAGCAGCCGGCTTGACGGGCTGCGGGCCTATTACTACGGCCAGGATGCCCAGCTGCCCGCGTCCTGCCGGCTGGGCGGCATGGTGAACCAGTTCTACTACACCGAGCAGACCCGCGTGGAGGACGGGGGCTGGATCACGCCGGTCAACACCGCCCTGTCTGTCCGACAGAACACCAACCCCGGGGCCTATCAGGACATGGGCTTGGTGAAGAATGCCCACGTCACCCTCACGGGCTACGCCTATGTGGAGGGCTACGGCCCCATTGCCGCCACCCGGGGCCCGGTGAAGGCCAGCGTGAGCTGGAACGACCGGGAAAAGGTGGTTTACGTCACCTATCTGTTTACCAAGCTGGACCGCACCGGCATGATCAACGGCTACGGCACCCACATGGTCAGCGCCAACGCGACCCTGGCCACCAAGTCCAAGCTGGACCCGTCGGACCCCTACATCTACGTCAACGGCAATCGGGGCTCCCAGTACGGGGTGGCCTGCGGGGATGAGATCGAAATCCGCTTTACCACCGCCCCCAGGGAGACGGTAAACAGCGTGACCTTTGTCCGCAACGGCGCCGAGCTGGACCTCCGCTCCGTCACCACAGACCCCTCCACCCAAAAGCGGACCTTTGTTTACGCCTTCACCATGGGCCGGGAGGACACGGAGATCCTGGTGGATCTGGGCTGGCCCGGCGGGGTCAACGGCTATGACACCAGCTTCCTCTATCCCGCGGCGAATGAATCCTACAGCTGTTACGTGGGCGAGCCCATGAACATCTATGCCACCGTGGGCGGCGACGGCGGCTCCATGACCTACGGCACCGACGGCTGGGAGAGCCGGGGCACCGGCCAGCTCTATATGCTGGAGGAGGGCACCGGCGGCAGCTTCAGGCAGGTGCAGACCTATCAGAACACCCACAGTCTGAACTACAACGTGGATACCTCCAGGCCCGGCACCTACACCTTCTACTTCCGCTACAAGGGCGTCAACAGCGCCGCTGCGGCCCAGAGCAAGTATCTCACCGTCAACGTCATGACCCCCTTCCGGGTGGACTACGCCGGCAGCGATCTGACCCAGACCATCCTGGAGGGGGAGGAGGCCACCCTGACGCCCCGCTTTGTGGACAATGTCCAGCCCGACGGGGTCACCTTCACCTGGAGCCTGCAGTACAGCCAGGACGTGAACGGCGACGGCGACAGCACGGACCCCCAAAAGCTGACCTGCACCAACCTGGGCGCCGCCTACCGGGTGGCCACCGCCAAGGGTACCACTCCTGTGGGCACCTATCTGATCCGCTGCACCGTCAAGGACAAGTGGGGCCACACCGAGACCCTGGCCTACCACCTGAACGTGCAGCGGGACAACCGGTACTCCCGGCTGAAGTACGTGGCTGCCCAGCCAGTGCTTAGCTACATTGTCTCCAACGGCACCCAGACCGTCACCGGCTCTGCAATCAAGGACGGCACAGCCCAAAGTCTCACCGTGGAGGCGGGCAAGCCCCTGCACCTGGTGGCCAGCTTCTACACCCTGCCCAAGGGCAATGAGGTCTATTACCAGCGGGCCTACTATGACGACGGCGTCACCAGAACCGAAGAGCCGGTGTGGCTGCTGCCCCTGCTGGGCAAGCAGACCCTGCGCCTGTATGTGAGCCCCCGCTCCGGCGTCGGCGACGACGATTTCTACACCGGTACCCTCAACGGCTGGGAGGGCACCTATGTGCCGCAAACCCCGGGCGAATACGTCCTGAACATCACCGTGAACAACCTGGTGACGGGCTTTCTCAACAACCGCAATTCCAACGCCCAGTCCGTCCAAAAGATTTATCTCACCGTCACCGAGCCCACCGCCCCCGGCACCAACCCCTTTGTGGACGTAAAGCCCACAGACTGGTACTACAGCTCGGTGATGTGGGCGGTCTCCCAGACGCCTCCTGTCACCAACGGCATGGACGCCACCCACTTCGGCCCGGCCAGGACCTGTATCCGGGCCCAGGTGGTGCAGTTCCTGTGGAACGCCGCCGGCAAGCCGGAGCCTGCGTCCACCGTCAACCCCTTTGTGGACGTGAAGCCCACAGACTGGTACTACAAGGCGGTGCTCTGGGCGGTGGAAAAGGGCATCACCAACGGCATGGATGCCACCCACTTCGGCCCGGCCGGGACCTGTACCCGAGCCCAAGTGGTGCGGTTCCTGTGGAACGCCGCCGGCAAGCCCGCGCCTGAGAAGACCGAGACCCCGTTCACCGACCTTGTGGAGGGTGCCTTCTACTACGACGCAGTGCTGTGGGCCGTGGAGAAGGGCATTACCAACGGCATGGACGCCACCCACTTCAAGCCCGCGGACACCTGCACCCGGGCCCAGGTGGTCACCTTCCTGATGCGCGCTGCGGATCTGCTCTTCCGGGCGCCTGTCAACGTGCTGGAGGACCAGTTCCTGATGTATGTGGAGGAGAAGTACACCATCACAGACCGGGGACTGGTGGCCACAGGCCGGGTGGTCAACGGCAGGGTCGAAACCGGCGACACCCTGGTGCTCCGCTCCCACGCCGCCGGCACCGGAGACCCGGTGCCCTACGTGGTCAAGGTAGAGGGGATCGAGATGTTCCACAAGACCCTGGACTACGCCGAGCGGGGGGACAACGTGGGCATTCTGCTCTCTGGCGTCCCCGCCGCCCTGATGAACCGGGGCGACGCCCTGGTGGGCATGGACAGCACGCTCCGGCCCCTGACTGGGCAGGCGGTGGTCACAGGCACGGTCCGGGTATCGGAGGAGAGCATTTCCGACTTCGGCAATGTGGAGGCCTATCAGTTCTACTATCCCGGCTCTGACATCACGGGCACGGTGCTCTCGCTGCCCCAGGGCCCCCTGGCGCCGGGCGCCGAGGGGACGGGGATCGCCGTGGGGGCGCTGCCCCACGCGGTGGTCTGGTACGTGGGCCAGGAGCTCACCATCCGCCTGGGCGGCAGGATCTACGGCACCTTTACCGTGGAACGGATTGAGCAGCCGGACTGATCCCCGCGGGCAATCATACCTGAAAACAAACAGACGCGCTGCAAGGGAAGCCTTGCAGCGCGTCTGTTTGTTTGGGCCTGCGGGGTGCGATCTCAGCCGGCGGTCTGCTCCACCAGGGCCAGGAACTGGTCCACCCGGTCCTTGAAGATCTCCAGGCTCTGCCGCCAGAAGTTCACGTCTCCCAGGTCGATGTCGGCCATCCGGGCCACGTCCTCCACAGAGCTCACCGTGGTGGCCTTCAGCAGGGCCCGGTACTTGGGCAAAAAGGCCTCGCCCTGCTTGCGGTACTGGGCGTAGAGCCCCGCGGCAAACAGGCCGCCGAAGGCGTAGGGGAAGTTGTAGAAGCTCAGCCCCGAGGAGTAGTAGTGGCTCTTGCACACCCACATAAAGGGGTGCAGGGTGTCCTGGTCCAGGCCGTCGCCGTAGCCCCGCTTCTGGGCCTGGCGCATCATGTCGCACAGCTCGTCGGCAAAGGCAAAGCCGGACCGGGCCTTTTCAAACACGGCGGTTTCAAACCAGTATCTGGACATAATGTCGCACATGATCTGGGTGGTGTCCTGCAGCTGGCTCTCCAGCAGGCCCAGCTTGACCATGGGATCCCGGGCCTCGTCCAGGGCGGCGTTCATAATCACCGTCTCGTTAAAGGTGGAGGCGGTCTCCGCCACGGGCATGGAGTAGTCCAGGTTCAGGGGGCGGTGGTCCTCAATCATCATGCCGTGGTAGGCGTGGCCCAGCTCATGGGCCAGGGTGACGATGTCGCCGAAGGCCCCGTCAAAGTTGGTCAGCACCCGGCTCTGGCGGATCATGGGCAGGTTGTCGCAGAAGGCGCCGCCCACCTTGCCCGGCCGGGGGAAGAAGTCGATCCACCCGTCGTCAAAGGCGTGCTCCATCATTTCGGCCATATCCGGGGCGAAGGGGCGGAAGTGGTCCAGCAGATAGGTCTTGGCCTGCTCCACGGTGTAGGTGGCGGTATTCTTGCCCATGGGGGCAAACATATCCCACCATTTCAGGCCGCCCTCATAGCCCAGGGCCTTGGCCTTGGCCCGCAGATACTTCCAGAACACGGGCAGATATTCCTCAATGGCCGCAATCATGGCGTCCAGGGTGGATTTCTGCATCCGGCTCTGGCGCAGGGTCATCTCCAGGGGGGAGCCGCCCTTGCGCAGCTCGCACTCGGTGTTCACCTGCTGCTTCAGAGAGTTCAGGGCAAAGCAGACCCCGTCCTTGATCTTCTCGTAGCAGGCCAGCTCCGCGTCATAGGCGTCCTTGCGCACGGCGGGGTCGGCGTCGTAGGCCAGGTTCCGCACGGCGCTCAGGGTCAGCTGCCGGCCCCGGTAATCCACCGTGACGGTGGAGGTCAGGTAGGACTGCAGGTTGGACCAGGCGGTGCCGCCGGAGAGATCCATCTTGGCCAGGGCCTCCTCCACCTTTTCGTCCAGGGTGTAGCGGGCGTCATCGGCCATGGTGCGCAGCAGATAGGCGTACTGGCCCAGGAAGGGATCGGCGGCAATCAGCGCCTCCAGATCCTCGGTTTTGCCCACATAGGCCAGCAGGGCGGCCCGGGCGGCGCTGGTGTCGGAAAGCAGCTTCATCAGCCCGGCCTCGGCGTTGATGGCCTCCTCGTCGCCGGTGTTTACCGCGCTGCGCAGGCCGGTGTAGTGCAGCAGGGGGGCAATGGTCTGCTCCAGGGCCTCCTGGAGCTCCAGGGCCCGGTGGAGCACCGCGCCCCGATCCTCCTGGGGCAGGTGGGCGGCAAAGTCGTTCAGCTGCGTTACCAGCTCCCGGCTCCGGGCCAGATCCGCCTGGAATTTCTCGTCGTCAATGCCCTGGTACAGGGGGGAAAGATCCCATTCCTTATTCATGTGGATACCTCCTTGATATGATTCGCGGCCGGGGCCGCAATGATTATTGTTTCAGCCGGGCGGCCACCGCCTGGGCGGCAAGGCCCGTGAACAGGCCGGTGACCATTCCGCTCAGCAGCAGCACCGGCAGATAGGCCAGCAGCCCCGGGGTGCCGGTGATGACCAGGGCGGAGAGCAGCTGGCCCAGGTTGTGGAGCATGGCGCCCAGCACGCTGGCGGCCCACAGCTGGCCGGGGGCAATCCACCTGCGCAGCAGGCACATGCCCCCCAGACTGAGCAGGCCCCCCGCGGCGGAGTAGGCCAGGGCCCCCAGGTTGCCGGTGAGCACCGCGCTCAGCACCAGCTTGACCGCCAGCACCCCCAGGGCCTCCTTGGGCCCGTAGAGGAACAGCACGCACACCACAATGATGTTGCCCAGCCCCAGCTTCACCCCGGGCACGGGGATGGGGGCGGGGATCTGGTTTTCCACCAGAAAGAGGATCATGGACACCCCGGCCAGCAGCGACAGGCGCAAAAGCTTTCGGGTGTTCACAGGCAGCCCTCCTCTCGCAGCACCCGGCGGGAGACCAGGGTCAGGGTCTGCCCGGTCATGGGGTGGGGCAGGACGATCTGCCGGGCCACCAGCTGCTGGCCGCCGGTCCCGCCGCCGTATTGGGGATCCCCCAGGATGGGAAAGCCCATATAGCTGCAGTGGACCCGCAGCTGGTGGGTCCGGCCGGTGACGGGCTCCAGGGCCAGCAGGGAGATCTCACCCCGGCGCAGCACCCGCACCCGGGTGACGGCCCGCTTGCCCCCCTCCCGGACGCAGCGCAGCAGGCTCTCCGGGGCCAGGCGGTCGATGGGCAGGTCAATGACCCCCTCGTCCCAGGGCGGGGCGCCCAGGGTCAGGGCCTCGTAGGTTTTATGGAAGCAGCCCCGGGCCATATCCTGCATCAGCAGGGTGTGGACGTGGGCGCACTTGGCAAAGATCACCACCCCCATGGTGTCCCGGTCCAGCCGGGTGAGGATGTGCACCCCGGCCTGCTGGCCGGTGCGGCGGTAGTAGCCCAGCAGATGGTTGGCCAGGGTGCCCTCCTGGCGGTGGAAGGTGGGGTGGACGATGCACCCGGCGGGCTTGTCCACGGCGATCAGGGCCTCGTCCTCGTAGAGGATGTCCAAAGGCCCGTCCTGGGCAGGGAAGTCCGGCGCCGGCTCGTCCATGTCCACGGTGACCAGGTCTCCGGGCAGGATGGGGTGGTTGGTGTGGACCCTCACCCCGTTGACGGAGAAGGCGTCCAGGGGCTTCAGCCGGCGGACCAGCCCGTCCGCCATGCGCATTTCCCGCCGCAGCACAGACAGCAGCTTTGTCTTCCGCCCGGCCGTGCAGCACAGCACCATGGGCTCACCTCCCCTCGCCCCTATTATACAGGGCGGGCGGGGAAAAAGCAATCCGGATTTGCCCGGCCTTTGGCCCAAAAAAGTTGGATTTTTGCGGGAAAAATCCAAGATTTCCCCTTGACAAACGGGCCCCGGGCCTGTATAATTACATGGCAAAAACAAAGAAGGCTGGCTGCTCCGCCTCACCTTACGCCGCAGGCAAAAAGGTTCACACAGTTTTTCCGGGGGGTTACTCCGGCTATGTGCGGGTGCAGTCGGCATCCGCTTTTGTTGTATCAGGAGGTGTTTTCCATCGCTAAATTTACCCATCAGCTCAACGAAGACATTCAGGATCAGGAGCTTCGTGTCATCGGCCCCGACGGCGCACAGCTGGGCATCATGTCCAGTGCGGCTGCCCTGGAGCTGGCCGCTCAGCAGGATCTCGACCTGGTAAAAATCTCCCCCACCGCCAAGCCCCCCGTGTGCAAAATCATGGACTACGGCAAATTCCGCTTTGACCAGATGAAAAAGGAAAAAGAAAACCGGAAGAACCAGCGGGTGGTAGAGATCAAAGAGATCCGTATGTCCCCCGGCATCGACACCAACGACCTTAACACCAAGATGAAAAACGCGATCAAATTCCTCAAGGAAGGCAACCGCGTCAAGGTCAGTGTGCGCTTCCGCGGCCGCGAGATGGCCCACACCAACATCGGTGAGCAGCTGTTGATCAGTTTTGCCGAGGGCTGTGCCGAGGTAGCCAACATGGAAAAGAACCCCAAGCTGGAGGGACGGTTCATGTTTATGTTCCTGTCTCCCAAGGCCGAGAACAAAAAGTGATGCACTTTTCGTCAGAATACGTAAAAAGGAGAACCAACTATGCCGAAACTGAAGACCCATAGCGGTGCCAAGAAGAGATTCAACCTCACCAAAACCGGTAAGGTCAAGAGAGCGCACGCGTTCAAGAGCCATATCCTCACCAAGAAGGACACCAAGCGTACCCGCCGGCTGAGAACCACCACCTACGCTGATGTCACCAACCAGGAAGCCATCAAAAAGATGATTCCTTACAAGTAAGAGATAGGAGGATATACAAATGGCAAGAGTCAAAGGCGCAATGATGACGCGCAAGAGAAGAAATAAGGTTCTGAAGCTGGCCAAGTCCTACTGGGGCAGCAAGTCCACCCACTTCAAGATGGCCAAGCAGGCCGTCAAGAAGTCCGGCACCTACGCTTACGTTGGCCGTAAGCTGAAGAAGAGAGATTTCCGCCGTCTGTGGATCACCCGTATCTCCGCGGCTGTCAAGCCCTACGGCATGAACTACAGCTGGTTTATGTATGGCCTGAAGCAGGCCGGCATCGAGATGAACCGCAAGGCCCTGTCCGAGCTGGCCATCGCCGATCCCGCCGCCTTCGGCACCCTGGTGGAGACCGCCAAGAACGCCGCCAACAATGCCAAGAAGGCCAAGGAGAACTAATTCTTTTCCAACCAAAAAGAACGCCTCAGCCCATTTCGGGCCGGGCGTTCTTTTTTTTGCCCCGGGGCCAGCCGCTTGTGTGTCTCTGCTTTGCGGCTGCAGCCTTCGGAACCCCGCGGCGGATCGTTGGCGGGATGGAAAGTTGAGAATGGAAAATGGAAAAGATATGAAAATGATCGAAAAGCGATACCGAAATTTTCCGCTTTCCATTTCCGTCGGCCTTCGTCCCGCCAGACCGGAGCTTTTCACAGCCGCTTTTCCGCCACCAGGATGACGCCCTCCGCCTGGGCCGCCTCCCGGATCACGGCAAAGCCGTTCTTTGCCCAAAAGGCGTTGGACTGGGGGTTCTCCTTGTCGATTCCCAGCAGAACCCGCTTCAGGCCCGCTTCCTTCAAATACCGGCACAGCGACTGGATGATATGCGTCCCGATCTGCCGCCCCTGCAGCTGCCGGTTCATCATAAAGAAGCCGAGAAAGGCCGTGTCCCTGTCGGGATAGCCTTCGATCAGATCCATGATCGCCACCAGGGCCTCCCCCTCATAGAACCCCACGTAGTATTTGGCGTCTGCGGAGGTGTTGGGCGGCGTGATATGCAGGTCGTGAAGAATCAGCGCTCTGGACGGCTGCTTGCCGCAATACCGATAATACTGATCGTTCTGCAGGCAGAACTCCAAAAGTGTATCTGCGTCGGAATCATTCATAGAGCGGACGTGATACCGGGGGCTGAGCTTTGAAAGATCGAACATGGCGGTTTTCCACCTCCCTGACTGCGTTGCCTTGCCCCCTTGGGGCAGCCGCTCAAAGCCTTCGGATGCGCCAAAGCCCCATGGGCCGGGCGTTTGATTACAGCAGGGGCCGCAGCAGCAGATACCCGTCAAACCGGGTGTCTCTTGAGCTGGTGAGGAAGACGATCTGCCCCGCGGGGTCCTCCAGGGCGGTAAAGCTGCCCACCGTCGCCCCCACGCCGGAGCCGTCCACCCCGTCCACAAAGATGTGGGAGGTGTTGTTGCCGGAGCTGAAGTCTGAGGCCGGATTTCCGAAGGAGATGGTGATGTTGGAGCTGGCAAAGAAGTTCAGCAGGTCCCGGGCCACCGAGGCAATCAGCTGGGTCCGGTTCTGGTCGGAGGCGTAGACAATGGCGGTGCTCTCCGGGAAGTAGAACTCGTCAAAGACGATTTCTTTAAAGCCCTTGCCGGCCAGCTCCCGGGCAATCTGCTTCAGATAATTCATGGTTACGCTGCTGCCGGGGTCCAGCCAGTAGTCGCCCTCGCCCACCCACAGGGCGCCGCCGTCAATGGCCAGGGCAGCGTCCCGGTGCTCCAGGGCAAAGGCAGAATCCCGGAAGGTCTCCACCCGGGCAATCATGGTAAAGCCGCCGGACTTGAGATAGGACAAAATGGAGTCCACCACGCCCACGTCCACCTCCGCCAGGGGGGCGCCGTCAATGCCGGTGGAGTAGTAGTAGCTGCCGTCCCCGGTTTTCAGGTCGATCATCACGGTGCAGGGGGCGTCCAGGGCCTTCAGGGCCTCCAGCACAGCCTGGGGGTCCTGCAGCATATCGGCGTCGATGTAATAGCCGCTGATGGCCGCGGCGCCCTGTTCGTTTTCCGCCGGGTCGCCGTAGACGATGTCCACCTGGGTCTGGCCGTCAGGCTGGGTGGGGGCGGTGGTCTGGGGGGGCACATAGCCGGCGGTGGACCGGCCGAAGTCCAGATAGGTCCCCTCGGCGGAGTAGACCACAAACCGCTGCAGGTAGATCAGCAGCAGCACCACCAGCAGCAGCAGTCCGGCCAGCACCAGCAGCACAATCTTGCCTGCCCTGCGCAGCCGCACTTTGGAACGGTAAAACAGATGCAAGGGTGCGCCCTCCTATGCCAGCTGGGCGGTGAAGCAGCACCAGTCGTTCATGGTTTCCAGTCCCGTCACCCGCAGCCCTGCGGCCTCGGCCGCGGCCTTCACCGCCGGGTAGCGGTTTTCCAGCACGCCGGAGAAGATCACCACCGTGTCCGGGCCCATAAACCGGGGCAGCACCGGGGTCATGGGGATGATCACGTCGGCAAAGATGTTCATGGTAATCACGTCATAGCGCCGGGCAAACAGATCCGCCAGCTCCGCCTGGCCGGTAATCACGTTGCCGGTGCGGGCAGTAAAGCGGTCCGCCCCCAGGCCGTTGATGGCGGCATTCTGCCGGGCGATGTCCTCGGCCTTGGGGTCTACGTCCACGCCGGTGGCGTGGCCGGCCCCCAGCAGCAGGGCGGTGATGGACAGGATCCCGCTGCCGCTGCCCAGGTCCAGCACCTCCTCGCCGCCGCGGATGACCTCCTCCAGCCGGCGCATACACATCTGGGTGGAGGCGTGGGCGCCGGTGCCGAAAATCATGCCCGGGTCCAGCAGCACGGGGATCCGATCCCCGGGGTCGGGGTGGAGCCACTGGGGCACCACCAGCAGGCGGCGGCCGATTTCGATGGGCTGGTAATACTGCTTCCAGTTGTTCTCCCAGTCCTCATCCCGGACGCTCTCCATGCCCAGGCGCAGGCTGCCCAGCTCCGCCTCGGGGTAGGCCTGGGGCAGGGTCTGCAGCAGCTGGCGCAGCCGGGCTACCTCCTCCATGGCCTGGGGGCCGTCGGCCACGTACAGCCGCACTCTGGACAGGCTTGCCATGGTCTGGGCCAGACTCTCCTCCACCACGTCCCAGTAATCCCGATTGTTTTCCAAAAAGTCACGAAACTCCTCTGCGTCCTCGGTGAGGAAGCTGTCGTACCCGTTCAGGGTGAGCATGGCCTCTAAAAGAGGCATTCCGGCAGAGGTGGTTTCGATGGTAAGCTCCAGCCATTGCATGGTTCTGATCCCGCCTTTTTCTTGAGATTTCGTCCCTATAGTTTACATGATTCCGGCGAGAATAACAAGGGGAAAACGAAATTTTTTCCCAATTTGACTTTCTTTTTTTGATTTTTTATGGTATAATTTATCTGCAATATAACACAAAGAAGGAGGCGGTCTATTTGTATCGTCTGGGTGAACGGATTCACTACGGCGGCAGCGGCGTTTGCACCATCGAAGAAATCACCACCATGCGCTTTGGCCGGACTCGTGAGCGATACTATGTGCTCCGTCCGCTGCATCAGAACGCCTCTGTGATTTACGTCCCGGTGGAGAACCCCACTCTGGTGGGCAAAATGCGTCCGATGCTCACCGAGGAAGAGGTCCGGGAGCTGATCCGTCAGATGCCCGAGGTAGAAACCGTCTGGGAGGAGGACCCCCAGCAGCGCAAGCTGCTCTTTGACCAGCTGCTGCGCAGCAACAACTGTGTAGACCTGGTCAAAATCATCAAAACCCTCTACCGGCAAAAAAAGCGCCGCAGCGCCATGGGGAAGACCCTCCACGTCTCTGACGAGAACTATCTCCGGGAGGCCCAGCGCCTGCTCTACGACGAGTTTGCGGGGGTGCTTGGCATGACCCCCGCCGAGGTCAACGGCTACATCCTGCAGCACGTAGACCTGGGCGCCTGAGTGCGTACAGCGCAGCGCCCCGGGATCTGTATTTCAGATCCCGGGGCGCTGCGCTTTGTGCTGATTCCCGGGTGGAGATGGTGTTCAGCTTGTCCTGCATCAGCACCGGGGCCACCCCGGCGCCGAAGAAGCGCATAAACAGGCACACGCCTGCGTTCTTCATGTGTCTATGATACGAAATGCGCCTGGATTTGTCAGGAATCGGCTGTAAAGCAGCCGCAAAAAAAGCCCGCGCCGGGAACCCGGCGCGGGCCTGCTTGTTGCACTCTTACAGCAGGTTGGAGAAGTGCTTGATGGTGCGGACCATCTGGCTGGT
>DFIE01000145.1:0-185 GCA_002372735.1 Clostridiales bacterium UBA3705 | reverse complement strand
GTGTAGGAGTTCTCGTTGTCGTACCAGGACACGACCTGCACCTGGAAGGTGTCGTCGTCGATCTTGGAGACCATGGTCTGGGTGGCATCGAAGATGGAGCCGAAGCGGCTGCCGATGATGTCGGAGGAGACGATCTGGTCCTCGTTGTAGCCGAAGGACTCGTTGGCAGCAGCCTTCATGGCGGC
>DFIE01000059.1 GCA_002372735.1 Clostridiales bacterium UBA3705 | reverse complement strand
GCGACGAAGGGCTGATCCTCCCGCACGGAAAGGGCTAAAACCGCATCTCTGTTATGATCATTGATCGGTTCCAGTTTGATTATCATCTTTGGTTATCTCCTTGAATATATAATTTAGCATGAATTGTTCCAATCATTAATATGTCGGCACCTGAAAATAGGCGCAAAAATACCGCAGCGAAGCAGCTCCCGTCGTGGCTGCATCCTGCGGTTCCCACTATCCGAAAGTTACTCAAAAATGGCGCACTAACCCAGAGGGGTATACCCCTCAGTCATGCTCTGCGCCTTTATTCAGTTAATCAGCGATAACCACTCTAATAATCATTGGTTTACGCTCCTTTCATGGATTCGCAAAACAATTATACAGGATATCTTCTTGAAAATCAATACTTAAGTTCAATCATACCATCTCGTAATACTATTTTTTCATTAAACGGTTAACAACCGTTTCATGAACCGCGGCGACGCCGCGGTTTGCAAATCCAGATGGATTTGCAAAAGATGAAGGGAGTCGAATAATCCAATACGACAGCCCAGTGGGCTGTCGCGCGCCAGCGTCCCTGCCGGCGCAACATCTCTATCTTGAAAAAGCAACAAAAATCGTGTATAATGAGTCTACCACCCGCTGAAATTCCGATTTTTCACGATGGAGATGGACTATGAAACGATCCTCTTTTATACACTTCGCTGCCTTTGGCATAAAGACCATTTTGTTTCGAAGGAAATCCCCAATCCTCGGAACAGTCATTGTCACAGATCGATGCAACCTGCACTGCAAGCACTGCTCGGTCAACAACATCACGGCGGTTGTCCACCCGTATCGGCAAATTCGTCAGGAAATGATGCAGCTATATGACATGGGCGTTCGCATTTTGTTCTTTTGCGGTGGGGAGACATTCCTTTGGCAGGACGGAGAACGCAGGCTGAGAGATTTGGTCATGGAAGCGAAGCATATAGGGTTTCTCATCGTAAACGTTGTTACGAACGGAACGTTCCCCATTGATCTGCCGGAGGCAGACTTAATTCTTCTGAGTCTGGACGGAGATCGGCAGCGTCACAATGAGATTCGCGGCGATACCTACGATACCATTATGGAGAACGTCCGCAATGCCACTGCAGATAATATCTGCTTCTATATGGCAATCAATCAAATCAATAAGGACTGCGTGCAGGAGGTATGCCTCACCGCCCGTGATACCAAAAATGTGCGCGCAGTATCGTTCAATTTCCATACCCCATACCCTGATACGAAATCCTTGGCCTTGAGCAAAGAAGAAAAGGCCAGGTGCTGCGATACTATCGCAAAAATGATGAAAGAAGGCGCCCCTGTATTCAACCTGAAGCACGCATTTCCATATCTGATTGAAAATCGGTTTCCCACGCCCTGCTGCCAGTGCGTCGTGATAGAAAACGGCAAGCTGTCTGTCTGCGGGCGCTGCATCGACGTACCCGGTCTTTGTGACCAATGCGGATACTTTTTTGTTGCGGAATACACGCTTTTGTTCGGAGGCAATCTCAAAATCATCCTTGAGATGCTTCATACATACCTGAAGTACATTTAGAAGTCATATGAGTATTCTTACAAGCTTGACAAGAATGTGGCTTACGCGAACCACGAAGCCATTTGTATTCAAAAATGAATTTGACCGGACATTGCCCTTTGCGGAATGTGAAAACCTGGGCCTGTATGTGCACATACCCTTCTGCAAAAGTATCTGCAGCTTTTGCCCTTATTGCAAAGTGCGGTATTCCGCCGAACTATGCAACAGGTATATTGATTCCTTGCTGCAAGAGATTCACCTGGCAGGCAGCCAGTATACAGGACGCAAAAAGGTAACCAGCCTGTATTTTGGCGGAGGGACACCGGCGCTGGCTGCAGACCGCATAAAAGAGATCATAGGCGCACTGAATGAGCATTTTATCATCACAGAGGGCATTGGATTGGAGCTTCACCCCGACAATGTGACCGTGGAGGTGCTGCAAAAACTGAAGGATGCCGGCATAACAAAAATCAGCATCGGCATTCAATCCTTCAGCAATCAGTATCAGAGAATTCTGGGCAGAAAGAACATTGATACCGCGGCAATGAGAGCGGCTCTGGCGGCGGTTGCGTTTGAAACTGTCTCAATGGATTTTATCTTTGCGCTGCCCGGACAGACCTTTCAGGAACTAAAATCCGACATTGACATGGCGTTCTCCTTAGGGGCCAATCATGTTGCCATATACCCGTTTATTGATTTCACGTTTACAGAAAGTCCTGTTGCGGCAATGCCCAAAAAAGAAAAACGGGAGCTGCTGGATGCCATCACGCAATACTGCCTGGGGAAAGGGTATTCCCGGAGCTCGATCTGGACCTTTTCAAGCGACCCGGATGCAAACTACTCTTCCATGACCAGGGATACTTTTCTCGGATTCGGCTGTTCCGCTACCAGCCTGTTCAAAGGACAATTCAAAATCAACACGTTTGACGTGGAGTCCTACTGTGAAAGAATTCATGCCGGAACCCTCGCCACGTCCCTGACCATTCGCTTTACCCAACGGCAGAGGATGATTTACTGGCTGTTCTGGACGGCATACAGTACAAGAGTCAATGCAAGTGATTTTGAAAGATTCTTTGGTGTGCCGTTGAGAAAAATGTATGGCTTCGAGCTCTGGGCTGCAAAGCGACTGGGGTTCATCCGGGAGCACGACGGTACTTACGAAATGACGCTGAAAGGCGCCTTCTACTATCATTACTACGAAAACTTTTACACATTGGCTTATATCGATAAAATGTGGGGGATCATGCGAAAAGAAGCATTTCCCGCACAGATTGCGCTGTAACGCGTCAGAATCCGGAGAAAACGAACGCTGCCCCAAGCTGCTGCGGACCCGGCGGAAGCAAAGGCCTGTTTCTCAGTGCCGGCAATGCGTCGTATGCAGGCAGAATTGCCTCAGCAGCCGAATCATCAAAACAGCCCGGCGTGGTCTCACGCCGGGCTGTTTTGCGTTCATGCTACTCCGTCCGGAGCATTCGGTAGCCGATGCCCACATGGGTCTGGATATACTGGGGGCTGCCCGGCGCGGACTCCAGCTTCTTGCGTAGGGTGGCCATAAATACCCGCAGGGAGGTCACGTTGTGTTCGCTTCCGCTGCCCCATACCTGCTGAGTGATATAGGTGTGGGTGAGCACCTTGCCCACGTTCCGGGCCATGAGACACAGCAGCTTGTACTCGATGGGCGTCAGGTGCAGGGGCTCCTCCCGAAGCCAGGCCAGGCCCGCGGCGTAGTCGATGCGCAGCTCCCCGTTGACAAAGCAGGTTTCATTCTCCGGCGAGCTGGACTGCATCACCGCCAGCCGCCGCTGGGTGGCCCGGAGCCTGGCCAGCAGCTCACCCACAGAGAAGGGCTTGGTGAGATAGTCGTCCGCGCCGGCATCCAGGGCCTCAATCTTGTCATTGTCCTCGCTGCGGGCGCTGATGATGAGAATGGGCAGATTGGACCAGCTGCGCACCTGACGGATCACTTCTACTCCGTCCATGTCCGGCAGTCCCAGATCCAGCAGCATAATGTCCGGGTTATGGGTAGAGGCGGTGAGAATGGCGCCGGTGCCGTTGGGGGCCTCAATGTGGCGGTAGCCGTTGGCGCGCAGGGTGGTGCGGATCAGATTGCGGATGGGGGCGTCGTCCTCCACCACCAAAATCAAGGGCTTATTCATGGAGCTCCACCTCCGCAGAAGGCAATGTAAAACGAAAGCAGCACCCGTGGGGACTGCGGTCGGTCAACCGGATTTCACCGCCGTGGGCGCTGACCACAGCCTTGCACAGGGGCAGCCCCAGGCCCAGGCTGCGCCGGTTGTCCGCCACCCGGTTGTCCCCGGTGAAGAACATCTCAAACACCTTTTCCTTCAGCTCGTCGGCGATGCCCGGGCCGTCGTCCTCCACCTGGATGCAGATCTGCCCGCCGTCCTTCCGGGCGGAGACGGTGATGTGGGAGCCCTCCGGAGTGTAGGCAATGGCGTTGTTCAGCAGGTTGATCAGCACCTGCATAATCAATCGGGTGTCCATTTTGGCCAGCAGCAGGTCGTCCTGGAGCTCCACCCGGATTTGATGCAGGTCTGCCCGGCGGTCCAGGTGGGCCATGGCTTCGTCAATGACCTCTGCCACCAGCTCCGGGTGGATGTGAAGCTGCATGCTCTCTCCCTCAATCCGGGTCACGGAGAGCAGGTTTTCCACCAGCCCGATCAGCCACAGGGCATCGTCGTAAATATCGGTAAAGATCTGCCGTCTGGACTCATCGTCCAGATTGTCGTAGTTGCTCAGCAGGTTGTCTGCGTTGCCGGAGATAGAGGTCAGAGGGGTGCGCAGATCGTGAGAGATGGACCGCAGCAGGGAGGAGCGCAGCTGCTCTGTCCTGGCCAGGGCGGAGGCCCGCTCCCGCTCGCTGGCGTTGTGGCTGTTTTCAATGGCCAGGGTGCCGGTGATCAAAGAAGAGATCAGGGTAATGGCCAGGGTGGCCGGGTAGCCCGCCTCATAGGCGTGAAAGGTGAGCCGGGGCTCAGTGTAAAGAAAGTTGAACAGCAGCACCGTGGCCAGGGAGCTGATCACGCAGCAGCTCAGGTTTTTGGTAAACAGCGAAACCAGCAGCACGTCCAGAATGTATACCGTGATAATGTTGGCCTCGGTAAAGTGCAGCTTGTAGAACAGCTGGCACAGACCTGTGGCCGCGCAAAGCAGCAGCAGTGTCACCAGCAGCTCTCGGCCTGTGGGCAGCAGCCTGTGGAGCATGGGCTTGGCTTTGGCGCCTGCCCTGGTCAGCCTGCGGGACAGCGCGCCGGTTGCTTTTGCCATGAAATCACCTCCATCCCCGGGGCGAGGGGGTATTTTCTACATTATATCACACTCCCAGCGGGGTGGGGCGCTTATTTTTCCGGCGGATCCGTCTTTTTTTGGTCCTGCTTCTGCTGCCGAAGCAGCTGGGCCAGGCGGTTTTCCTGTAAAAAGCGGTCCAGCCGGGTCATGGCGCGCAGACCCAGCAGGAACATACCCACCGCGTACAGGACAATCAGAATGTAGAGCATGGGATCACCTCCGGAGTTCTCCTGCGGCTCAAAGACGGAAGCATTTTTTCAAAGACTTGTAATCGCTCAGCACCAGCAGGGTCTTGTCCGGGGTGAAGACCGTCTCCGGGGTGATGGTGGCGTCGATCTTGCCCTGCTTTTTGGTGGCCAGGATGTTGATGCCGTATTTCCTGCGGATGTCGATCTGGCCCACGCTGTGCCCCACCCACTGGGAAGGCACCGGGACCTCAAAGATGGAGTGGGTGTCGTCCAGCTCAAAATAGTCCAGGATATGCTCTGCGCTAAACCGGATGGCGGCCCACTTGGCCATCTGCTTTTCCGGGTACAGGACCTCGTCAGCACCGTTGCGGAGCAAAAACTTCTCTTGCACGTCCCACTCTGCTCTGGAGATGACCAGTCTGGCGCCCAGCTCCTTCAGCAGGGAGGTGATTTCCAGAGAGGACTGAAAGTCGCCGCCCAGGGTGACAAAGCAGACGTCAAAGTTGCCCACGCCCAGGCTGCGCAAAAAGCGCTCGTTGGTGCACTCGCCGATCCGGGCGTCGGTGACAAAGGGCAGCACCGCGTTTACACTCTCCTCATCCCGGTCAATGGCCAACACCTGGTGGTTCAGTGCGGAGAGCTCCCGCGCAATATTCCGGCCAAAGCGGCCCAGGCCGATCAGCAAAATGGATTTCATTGTCATTCTCCTTGTGTCATGTTATCCCACGGTGATGTGCTCCTCCGGCAGCCTGGCGCCGGAGGGCACCGGCGCGGACAGGGCGGCGTAGACCAAAGTCAGGGCACCCACCCGGCCAAAGAACATCAAAAGGATCAGTACGCCCCTGGACACAGCGCCAAGTGTGGGGGTAAGCCCCAGGCTCAGCCCCACCGTGCCGATGGCGGAGGCGGCCTCAAACAGGCAGGGCCCCATGGCAATGCCCTCCACGGTGCTCATGACTGAGGCGCCCAGCACCAGCATGGACAGATACAGCACCAGGATGGCCGCTGCCGCCCGCAGGGCGTCGTGGCCGAGCCGCCGGCCAAAGAAGCCGGCGTCCTCTCTGCGCCGGTATACTGCCGCGGCCCCTGCCAACAGCACGGCCAGGGTGGTGGTCTTCATGCCGCCTGCAGTAGACCCCGGAGAACCGCCCACCAGCATCAGGGCAATCATCAAGGTCCGCCCGGCCCCGGTCATCCGGTCCAGCGCCGCAGTATTGAACCCGGCGGTTCTTGCGGTGACGGACTGGAACAGGGCTGCCAAGGCCCGGCTGCTGCCGGGCAGATCTGCAAAGTCGAAGAGATAGAACAGTGCGGCCGGCAGCAGAATCAGGATTCCGGTGGTGGAGAGAATCACCTTGGTCTGCATCCTCCAGCGGCGAACGTGGTGCCTGTGCAGGGCCAGGTCCTGCCAGGTGAAAAACCCCAGGCCTCCCGCAACAATCAAGGCCATAATCACCAGGTTAACCCCCCAGCTGCTCTGCCAGCCGGTAAGGGAGACAAAGGGCGCCGCCGGGGTGCCCATCAGGTCAAAGCCCGCGTTGCAAAAGGCGGATACCGCGTGGAACACCGCCATCCACACCCCGCGCCAGCCCCACTTGGGTACAAAGCAGGGCGCCAGCGCCGCCGCCCCGACCGCCTCGGCAAGCAGGGTGACGCGCAGGGCAAAGCCGGTGAACCGGACGATGCCCCCCAGGGTGGGGGCTGCAGCGGCCTCCTGGAGGGTGCTGCGCTGACGCAGATTGATCCGTCTGCCGGAGACCTTGACCACCAAGGTGGCCACAGTGATCACCCCCAGGCCGCCCACCTGGATGAGCCCCAACAGCACCGCCTGGCCAAAGCCGGACCAGTAGCTGGCCGTATCCCGCACCACAAGCCCGGTGACGCACACCGCCGAGGTGGCGGTAAACAGGGCGTCGGGGAAGGGCGTCCACACCCGGTCCCGGGCGGCAACCGGCAGACACAGCAGCCCGGCGCCGGCCAGAATCACAGCGGCAAAGCTGAGGAGGATGGTTTGAAAGGCAGTGAGCTGAATCTTTTTCATGGAATGCCTCCGAAGTGCTGGTGCTTCTGTGGATTATAGTATGGCATAAAAGGTTTAAAGCCGGTGTAAAAAGGCATAACCCGGCGTAAAGATTCTGTTAAGGCTTGGAATATCAAATTCCGGCGCAGTTTGGCGCCCTCTTCGGCAAAAAAACACTTGCGTTCTGGGCCGGAGTGTACTATAATACCCTTCGCATAAGAATACAATAAACAGGTGAGGCAACACTATGTCTTCTAACAGATACGATACCATCCGGGCCTGCTTCCAGCCCGGCAAGCACGTCCATCTGGTGGGCGTGGGCGGCGTTTCCATGCGGCCCCTGGCCCTGGTGCTCCGGGGCATGGGCATGGAGATCAGCGGCTCGGATATGAACGCCTCGGTTTCCACCCAGGAGCTGGAGGCCAAGGGCATCCGGGTCTATGTGGGCCACAGCGCCGAAAATATCCGGGGGGCCGACTGCATCATCCGCACTGCCGCCGCCCACAACGACAACCCCGAAATCGCTGCTGCCCGTGCCCAGGGCATCCCCGTGTTTGAGCGGGCCCATGCCTGGGGCGTGATTATGCGGGAGTATGAGCACGCCATCTGCATCTCCGGCACCCACGGCAAAACCACCACCACCGCCATGGTCACCCATATTTTTATGGAGGCCCAGCGGGATCCCACGGTGATGATCGGCGGCTATCTGCCCCTGCTCCATGCCAGCCACCGGGTGGGCAACAGCAACACCATCATTGCCGAGAGCTGCGAGTACTGCAACTCCTTTTTGAGCTTCTCTCCCACTGTGGTGGTGGTAAACAACGTAGAGGCGGACCACCTGGACTTCTTTAAGGATCTGGATGATATCAAGGCCTCCTTCCGCAAGTTTGCCCAGCTGATCCCCGACCGGGGCGCCGTAATCGCCAACGGCGACGACGCCAACACCATGGACGCCCTGAAAGGGCTGAACTTCATCACCTTCGGCATGGGGGAGCAGAACCAGGTTCGCGGCGCCAATTTCTCCCAGGATTGGCGGCACTTTGACGTGATCTGTGACGGCGCGCTGTACTGCCATGTGGACCTGGCGGTCTATGGCCGGTACAACGCGATGAACGCCTTGGGCGCCTGTGCAGTGGCTTGGCTGATGGGCGTGGACGGGGAGACCGCCTCCCGGGGCCTGGCCGGCTTCCACGGCGCGGGCCGCCGGCTGGAGTTCAAAGGCCGTGTCAACGGCGCCGACGTGTATGACGACTACGCCCATCACCCCGGCGAGATCCAGGCCATGCTGGGCGCGGTAAAGACCATGGGTTATCAGCGGGTGGTGGTGGCCTTCCAGCCCCACACCTACAGCCGCACCAAGGCCCTGTTTGAGGATTTTGTCCGGGTGCTCGGCCAGGTGGATCACCTGGTGCTGGCGGAAATCTACGCCGCCCGGGAGCGCAACACCGTGGGCATCTCCTCCAGGGACCTGGCAGACCGGATCCCCGGCGCAGTGTTCTTTGAGAGCCTGCCGGAGGTCAGCGACTATCTGCGCTCGATTGCCCGGCCCGGTGACATTCTGCTCACCGTGGGCGCCGGTGATATCTACAAGGCCGGCGAGGCCATCTGTGAGAAAAACTGAGCAATACAAATCCCCCTTCGGCACGCCGGAGGGGGATTTGTATTGTCGCGGCAGGGGGCAGGTTATGCCTTGGCCCTGCGCTTCAGCTTTTTCTTGGAGGTGTTGTCCCGGGTGGATTTCTGCTCTTTTTTGTCCTTGGGCAGGCAGATGTTCAGCACAATGGCCAGCAGGGCAGCGGGCACAATGCCGGAGCCGCCGAAGATGTACTTCAGCCACTGGGGCATAAAGCCCTGCACCGCCGCGGTGGCGCCCAGACCATAGCCCAGGCCCAGCGCCACAGCCACGATGGTGGCGTTGCGGCCGTCCAGGGGCTCCTCGGTGAGCAGGTTGATGCCGGAGACCACGATGGAGGCAAACATCATTACCGCTGCGCCGCCCAGAACGGGCTGGGGCATAATGTTGATGATGGCGCCGATTTTGGGGAACAGGCCCGCCAGCACCAGGATGATTGCGCCCATCAGAATGGCAAACCGGTTGACCACCTTGGTGATGCCCACCAGGCCTACGTTCTGGCTGAAGGAGGTGTTGGGCAGCACGCCGAAGCAGGCGGCAATGGAGGAGCCCACGCCGTCACAGATCACAGAGCCGGAGAGCTCCTTGTCGCTGGGATCCCGGTTCAGGCCGCCCTTGGTGACGCCGGCGGTGTCGCCCACGGTCTCCACGGCGGTGACCACAAACATAATCAGCATGGGGATGATGGCCTGCAGATTGAACTGGGGCTTCACCGGCAGGATCTTTGGGATGGCAAACCAGCTGGCATCGGCCACCTTGCTCCACTGGGTGACGTAGGCGGGAATGGCGGTCTTGGTGACCTCCGCGCCGTCCTCCATGACGGTATAGGTAAAGGTCGTGGGCAGCACCAGGCCCATAATCAACGAGACAATATAGCCCACCACAATGCCCAGCAGGATGGCAGCAATGGAGGGGAAGCCCTTAAACGCATGCTTGAACAGGATAATGGCGCCCAGGGTGACCAGGCCCAGGAAGAGATTCCACATAGAGCCGTAGTCCGGGGCGGAGGTGCCGCCGCCGAAGAAGCCGACGCCCACGCCGAACAGGCTCAGGCCGATGGCGGTAACCACAGTGCCGGTGACCACCGGGGGGAAGAACTTCCGTAGGGGCTTGATGGCAAAGCCCAGGGCCGCCTCAAACAGGCCGCCTACAATACAGGCGCCCATCAAGCAGCCGTAGGCGTAAATGCCCGCCTCGGCGCTCTCGGCCACCAGGCCCACCGCCGTGGCGCCCACAGTCATCATGCTGGCGGCAATGCCGTTGTTAATGCCGATAAAGCCGGAGGAGGTGCCCATTACAATGGGCAGGCGGCTGCCGATGGGACCCAGGGGATAGAGCTGCAAAATGGTGATCAGGCCTGCAATCAGCATGGCGTTTTGCAGCAGGGTCACGCGCAGGGGGTCGTCAGTGGCAATTTTGCAGGTGCCCATAATAATGATCAGCGGGGTCAGGTTGCCCACAAACATGGCCAGCACATGCTGCAGGCCCAGGGGGATGGCGGTGCGCAGGGGAAGCCTGCCGTTGAGCTCATAAGGCGAGGTGTAAGATGGCGTTTTCATGTGTATCCCTTCCTTTCAACTGAAATACGTCATAATTATACACGATTACGCATATAATTGCAAGCGAAAAAATCACAAGGCTGCCCGTTCCGGACAGCCTTGCGTTTTATTGTTCAGATTTCTTTTGCAGTCCCATCCACACCAGCATTCCGGCCATAATCCAGAAGTAGGCCAGCATATAGGGCTCTTCAAAAATGTTTTCCAGGTAGCAGTGTACCAGCACGCCCACCAGGCCGGCCAGCAAGCCGGCAGTCATAGGATTTCGCTTGCTGTGGCGGGTGGCCACCCAGGACCGCAGCCCCGCAAAGAGCATACTTACCAGCATCAGGCAGTAGCTGACCAGACCCACATAGCCGTTTTCGGCCAGAATCTTCATGTAGTAGTTGTCCACATAGAAGTAGGTCCACCAGTAGCGCACCTTATTCTGCATGGCGATGGCGCCGCCGAAGCCGCCAAATCCGATGCCGAACACCGGGTCCACCGCCATCAGGTAGCCCATGGCCTTTTGCCAGCGCATCGCCCGGCCGCCCCTGGCGTTGGAGGCGGCAAAGTCGCCGGTAAACAGGTACATGATCCGGCTGGACACAAAGGGCAGCAGCAGGGAGGCGAAGGCCCCGGCAATCAGCAGCACCAGCAGCCGCAGGTCCGCCAGCAGGCAGAACACCACCGCCGCCGCAAACAGACCCACCCAGGCGCCCCTGGACATGGTGAACAGACAGGACAGGCACATACAGCCCGTGATGCCCACATACAGCACCTTTTTGCGCCAATCCGGGGTCACATAGGCCATGGCCAGTGCCATGGGGGCAAACATCAGCATATAGTCGCCCATGATGTTGGGGCTGCCGAAGATGGAGAATACCCGGGTGCGGACGCTCTGCTCCGCGGCATCCACCCAATGGGAGGGGATGGGTACCGCCAGGATATACTGCACAATGCCGTGCAGGGCAATCACCGTGGCCCAAAAGACCAGCGTCCGGTACAGCCGGTCCAGGTCCTCATTTGTGCGCAGGAGCCTGGTCACAACGTAGAACCACAGAATGCCCTGCATAGTGGCCCGGAAGCCGTCAATGGTAATGGAGTACAGCCCGGCGTAGTTGCGGATGATCGCCAGCCCCACGCCCACAATCAGAAACTGCAGGATGCCCACGTCAACGGCGTTGGTTCTGGGGGCCATGGGGGCGGGGGCGTGGATGCGCTGCTTCAGCACCACGGCAATGGCCAGCACCAGCAGCAGCTCGTCCCACAGGGAGCTGAACACCGGGATAGACAGCACGTCCCGCAGCAGGTAGTCAATGATGCCGTAAGAGCCCAGCACATAGCACAGCACCGCGGTGGTGCCGCCCCGGAACATCCAGCCCAGCACCCGGCTGCGGCCCAATGCCCGGTACAGGGCCCGGTGGACCCGCATGGGGAAGCTCTCCTCCAGCACCTGACCCCAGCGCTGCCCAAACCGCCACAGCCGCTGGTTCAGCCGCTCAAGCCGCCGGTGCAGCCCGGAGCCCAGCACCCGGGCCGGCCGGGTAAAGCAGCCCCACAGCCACACAAAGAAGGGGGCTCGGAGCAGCCGGGCAGCGTTGCTCTGCCGGCACAGCCTTACAAAGCCCTGCCACAGCTGCCAGATCAGGCTGCTGTGGAGTAGCTCATTCATTGCCTGCCTCCACATCCGGGAAGGTCTCCAGCTTGTCCACAATGGTGTCGCTCACTTCGATGGTAAAGGTCTTTACGATATAGGGCTTGCCAATGCGGAGCTCCTGGGTGCCCAGTACGGTGTTCATATTGCCGCCGATCATGATGTTGGGAACCTCCTTGTCGATGTAACCGCTGATGCAGAACCGCAGGTTGCACAGGGTCGGGTCCTCCACATTGACGGCATGTCCGTTTGCGTCCACCCCCACGGTGTAGCAGGGCTCAATTTGAATGTCGGTGATGTAGGCGTCCAGATACTGGTTGCTGTTAAACAGCCGCAGCCCTGTGGTGGCGGCAACTGCCTCAGCGGCCTGTCTGGGGTACCCGTAGCGGACGGTTTCAAAGACGATGTTGGGCTGAAAGCCTGCCGGGGCGCCGCCGATCAGGGCACTGGTCTCCTCAGTGGATTCTTCGGGATTCTCACCGTTCAGATTGGCCAGCGCAGGACCTGCCAGCTTAAACACAACAACCACAACTACCGCAACCAGCAGCAGAATCAGGAAAAAATCGATGATGTTCAGCTTGCCGAACACCTTGCCCTTGGCCTGGGCCTCTTTCTTTTCTTTCATATTGCCTCCTGTACAGAATATTTATTTGATTCTCCGGCCAATCTGTATTATAATAGAGAAAACAGGCGGAGAATCGCCGGAACGCGTCACAGCTTCCAGTATTATACATGATTTTTTCTCTCTTCACAAGGGGGAAAGGAGCAAAAATATGAAAATCATCCATCTGATCTCCGGCGGCGACGTGGGCGGCGCCAAAACCCATGTGCACACGCTGCTGCAGGGTCTGCACCAGACCGAGACTGTGCTGCTGATCTGCTTTACCGACGGCCCCTTTGCCCGGGAGGCCAAGGAGCTGGGCATTCCCACCCGGGTGCTCAGCAATGGCCTGCCCAGGGCCATCCGGACCCTGACGGAGCTCATCCGGACCGAGGGCTTTGAGGTGATCCACTGCCACGGGGCCAAGGCCAATATGATGGGCGCCCTGCTGAAGCAAAAGCTGGGCATCCCCACGGTGACCACTGTGCACAGCGACTACCGGCTGGACTACATGGGCCGGCCCCTTGCCGCCATGACCTACGGGCTGATCAACAAAATCGCGCTGCGCCGTATGGACAACTGGATCGGCGTGTCTGACATGACGGTGAACATGCTGGTCAGCCGGGGCTTTGACGTGCAGCGCTGCTTTGCCATTTACAACGGCGTCAACTTCCAGGGCATTGAGCCCTCTGTGGACCGGCAGACCTATCTGTCCCGCCTGGGGGTGGACGCAGGCCCTGACACCCCGGTTTTCGGCATTGCTGCCCGTATTAACCCGGTCAAGGACATGGAAACCCTGATCCGTGCCTTCGCCCTGGCGGTGCGGGACCAGCCCCAGTGCCGCCTGGTCATTGCCGGCGACGGGGAGCAGCGCAAGCAGATGGAGGCCCTGGCCGCAGAGCTCTGCCCGGCGGGCACGGTGACCTTTGCCGGCTGGATTGAGGACACCAACAGCTTCTACCACGCCCTGGACGTCAACGTGCTGACCTCTCTGTCCGAGACCTTCCCCTACGCCCTCACCGAGGGCGCCCGCCAGGGCTGCGCCACCATCTCCTCCCGGGTGGGCGGCGTGCCGTATCTCATTGACCACGAGATCAACGGCCTGCTCTTCCGGGCCCGGGATGTGGAGCAGCTGGCCAAGCATATGATCCGCCTGGCCAAGGATCCGGCGCTGCGCCGCACCTTTGGGCAAAGGCTGTACGATAAAACCAAGTCGGAATTCTCCATCGAGGCCACTGTGGCCCGGCAGAAGGAGATCTACGCCACCATTCTCCGCCGCAGGCAGCGGGCCCAGGCCAAGCCCCGTGACGGCATTCTGATCTGCGGGGCTTACGGCAAGGGCAACTCCGGCGACGACGCCATTCTCAATGCCATGGTGACCCAGCTCAAGGCGGACGACCCGGATATGCCGATCTACGTCACCACCCGGACCCCCCGGCAGACCAGCCGGGACGTGCGGGTGGGCTCCATCCACACCTTCCGCTTCCTGGCCATCCGGCGGCGGCTGTGCAAAACGGAGCTCTATCTCTCCGGCGGCGGCAGCCTGGTTCAGGATTCCACCAGCAGCCGCTCGCTGTGGTATTATCTCCACTCCATCCGCACCGCCAAGCGCACGGGCAACAAGGTGATGATGTTCAGCTGCGGCATCGGCCCGGTGCGCCGTAAGCTCAACCGCCGCCTGGCCCGCCGGGTGGTCAGCCGGAATGTGGACGCCATCACCCTCCGGGATGAGACCAGCGCCCAGGAGCTGCGCCGTCTGGGCATCCTGGGAATCCCCACCCAGGTCACCGCGGACATGGCCTTCCTGGTAGACCCGGCCCCGGCCGGGCAGCTGGCCACCTTCCTGGAGTCTGTGGGGGTGCAAAGCGGCACGGACTATCTGCTCCTGGCCCCCCGGCCCTGGCAGGAGGCCCGCCGCCATATTGACGACTTTGCCGCCGCCGCCCAATACGGCGCCCGGGCCTATGGGCTGGTGCCCATTCTGATGGCCATGGAGCCCACACGGGACCACGCCATCTGCCGCCAGATTGCCGACAAGCTGGAGGGCCTGCACTGTCTGATCGTAGACGCCCCCGAGGACGCCCGCCTGGTGGTGGGGCTGATGCGCCGGGTCAAAGCGGTCATCGGCATGCGGCTGCACTCGCTGGTCTTTGCGGCCTCCCAGGGCACCCCCTTTGCCGGGGTGGCTTATGACCCGAAGGTCAGTGGATTCTTAGACTACATCGGCCAGGGCGAATACTGTCTGCTCTCCCAGGCGGACGAGCAGACGCTGAAGGACCTGCTGGATCATATGCTCCTGTCCCAGGGGGAGTTTGGCACTGCCGCCCTCCGCCTGCGGGAGCTGGCCCGGGAAAACTGCCGGGTGGCCTGGCAGCTGCATGAGAAAGGAGCCATCCAATGAACCGAAAGACACAAATACTGACCCTTGGGGTGGGCCTGGGCGCCGGCCTGAGCGCCGCGGCCTGGGCGGGGATCCACCAGACCTTTCTGACGGAATGCTTCCGCCGCCGCGAACCGCTGCTGTTTGAAAAGTACGGCCAGGGCCGCCCTCAGACCGCGCTGGACCGCCGCTGCGCCACCATGGGCCTTGCCCTGGAGCAGGCCTGCACCCGCACCGTAACCACCCGCAGCTTTGACGGGACCCGTCTGGTGGGCCACTGGCTGCCCAGCCCCAACCCAAAGCGGATTCTCATTGCCGCCCACGGCTGGCGCGCATCCTGGACCAGGGACTTCTCTTTGAGCTGGCCCTTCTGGCGGGAGCAGGGCTGCAGCGTGCTCTATCTGGAGCAGCGGGCCCACGGCCAAAGCGAGGGCGACTGGATCGGCATGGGCGCACTGGAGCGCTATGATATACTCGCCTGGGTCCACGGGGTGCAAAAGCTCTGCCCCGGGGAGCTGCCCATCTATCTGTGCGGCATCTCCATGGGCGCGTCCTCGGTGATGCTGGCGGCCGGGCTGAATCTGCCCGCCAGGGTCAAGGGCATCCTGGCGGACTGCGGCTTTACCGGCCCGGGGCAGATTCTGCCCCATGTGTTCACCCGGGCCACGGGCCTGCCCTACGGCACCGGGGCGGCGGAGCGCAAGGCCTTCCGCCGCATCACCGGCATGGAGCCGGAGGAGGTCTCCACCACGGCGGTGCTGGCCAAGTCCAAGCTGCCCCTGCTGCTGATCCACGGGGAGAAGGACGGCTTTGTGCCCACCTATATGTCCTGGGAGAACTTCCGGGCTGCGGCGGGCCCCAAGGAGATCTTCCTGGTGCCCGGGGCGGGCCATGGCATGAGCTATGTGGTGGACCCCGAGGGCTACCAGCGCCGGGCAGCAGATTTCTTTGCCCGCTGGGACGGGGAGAGGCGGCCATGAAGGCTCTGATTGCCATGAGCGGCGGTGTGGATTCTGCCGTGGCGGCCTGGCTGATGCAGCAGCAGGGCTGGGACTGCACCGGCTGCACCATGAAGCTGTACCAAAACGAGGACGCCGGCCTGAGCCGGGAGCACACCTGCTGCTCTTTAGACGATGTGGAGGACGCTCGGGCGGTGGCATACCGGCTGGGGATGCGCCACTATGTGTTCAATTTTTCCGACCGGTTCCGGGAGCGGGTCATTGACAAGTTTGTGGACAGCTATCTCCACGGCCTGACCCCCAACCCCTGCATTGACTGCAACCGCTATCTCAAGTTTGAGACTCTGTATCACCGGGCCCGGGAGCTGGGCTGTGACTGCGTGGTCACCGGCCACTATGCCCGCATCACCTGTGAGGACGGGCAGTACCATCTGCGCAAGGGGTTGGATGCTTCCAAGGATCAGAGCTATGTGCTTTACACCCTCACCCAGGACCAGCTGGCCCACACCCGCTTCCCCCTGGGGGAGCTGACCAAGGACCGGGCCAGGGCCATTGCGGAGGCCCAGGGCTTTGTCAACGCCCACAAGCCCGACAGCCAGGATATTTGCTTTGTCCCCGACGGGGACTATGCCCGGGTGATTGAGCGCTTCACCGGCGCCCCCGCCCCGGCAGGAGATTTTGTGGATCTTCAGGGCCGGGTGCTGGGCCGTCACCGGGGTATCATTCATTACACTGTGGGCCAGCGCCGGGGCCTGGGCCTGTCCTTTTCCGAGCCCTGGTATGTGGTTGCCATTGACCCCAAGGCAAACACCGTCACCCTGGGGCCCAAGCAGGCGCTGTTCTCCCCAGTGGCCCGGGCGGGGGACTTCCATTGGATTTCCGGCTGCTGCCCGCAGACGCCTATCCGCTGCGCCGTCAAGATCCGCTACCGCCACCCGGAGCAGCCTGCCACCCTGATCCCCCTGGGACAGGATCTGGTGCGTCTGGAGTTTGACCAGCCCCAGCGGGCCATCACTCCCGGCCAGGCGGCGGTGGTCTATCAGGGCGACGAGGTGCTGGGCGGCGGCGTGCTGTGCAGAGAGGAGGATGCGCTGTGACCATTTCAACCAGGGGCCGGTATGCCCTGCGTGTCATGGTGGACCTGGCAGAGCATCCCGGCGGCTACGTGCCCATGAAGGACGTGGCGGCCCGGCAGGAGCTGTCATTGAAGTATCTGGAAAAAATACTCCCCCTGCTCACCAGGGCGGGGCTGATTGTGGGGGTCCACGGCAAGGGGGGCGGCTACCGCCTGGCCCGCGCCCCGGAGGACTACCGGGTGGGAGAGGTGCTGCGCCTGACAGAGGGGGATCTTGCCCCGGTGAGCTGCCTGGCCCCCAACGCGCCGCCCTGTTCAAGGGCGGCGGAGTGCCGGACCCTGCCCATGTGGCAGGCCTTCAACCGGACAGTCAACGAGTTTTTTGACGGCATTACCCTGGCGGATCTGATGCGAACCGAGCAGGGAAACGATTATGTGATCTGACTACCGCCTTAACTGGGGCAAAAATGCAACAGTTCCAAAAAAATTTGTTGAAAAATACACAAATAGCTCTTTTCAATCCGGGAAAAGTGTGCTATAATAGTATGACGGAACAGGAAGTCTGTATATTTTGAGAGAAGGAGCAGACCATATGAAAATGACTGAAGCTGAACGTCAAGTGATGGAGGTCTTTTGGGACAACGGCCCTCTGACCGCTAAGCAGGCGGCTGTCCATCTGCTTGAGCGCAAGCAGTGGAGCAAGACCACATCCTACACCATGTTCTCCAAGTGCATCCAGAAGGGATACCTCCAGCGGGAGGAGCCGGCCTATCTTTGCACCCCTCTGATTTCCAGAGAGCAGATGGCTGAGCTCAACACCGAGCAGCTGGTCCGTCGGGATTACAAGGGTGATGCTGAGCTTCTGGTGACCAATCTGGTCAAGCAGAAGCTGCTGACGCTGGAGCAGCTGGACGCTGTGCGTGAAACGCTGCACAAAGCGGAGGCTTAAGCGTGAACGTTCTGATTCTTGACGCCCAGGGGGGCGGTGTAGGGAAGCTGCTGGTGGCCGCGGTCAAAAAGGCCATGCCCGAGCTTACCGTCACCGCCGTGGGGACCAACACCGCCGCCACCGCCGCCATGCTCAAGGCGGGGGCGGACCGGGGTGCCACCGGAGAAAACGCCGTTCTGGTGGCTTGCCGCCGGGCGGATGTGATTCTGGGCCCCATCGGCATTGTGATTGCCGATGCCTTGTGCGGCGAGATCAGTCCGGCCATGGCCTGTGCCGTGGGCCAAAGCAGCGCCAAGCGGATTCTCATTCCCTTTGACCAGTGCGACAACCAGGTTGCGGGCTACCCGGAGATTCCCCTCTCCGCCCGGATCCAGGCGGCAGTTTCCGCCCTGCGGGAGCTGGTGTGAGAAAAGCGAAGTGTGCGGAACGGAATTCCGCACACTTCGTTTTTTGCAATCGGGGCTCGCCGGTTGTGCCGGCTGGCGCGAAGAGACCTGCCGGTGTGGAGAAACAGCCTTCTGTGACAGCGGCGGTACTGCGCCGGGCGGCGCCCGGATGGAACAGATCCCCGCTTCTCCGTGTATCGCAGCGCCGCCAGGCGCCAGGTTTTGCTGCAGACGCAAAAGGACGCGGCCTTCCGCCCGCGCTATTTGCAGCTTCGGCAGGCCGGGATACCCGCCCTGGTGGTGAAGGGCAGTCTCTGTCGCTCCGTTTACCCCAATGGGGCGCTGCGGATCAGCCAACCCCCTCAGAAGCTCAGATTGGGCAAGGAGAGACTTTCCCTCTTACAGAAATACGGAATCCTGGATCAGGAATCCTGACACAGGCGCCCCTCCGGAGGACATCCGGAGGGGCGCCTGTGTCTTTTAGAAAAACAGGCTGTTCCGCCGGGGGGAGCAGCCTGTAACATTCAACTGGATACACCTTAAGACGCCGCTGTTCTTTCTCCCCGGCTTCAGCTTACAAAGGCCTTGCGCAGGGTGCGCAGGGCGCCCTTTTCCAGCCGGGAGACCTGGGCCTGGGAGATGCCGATCCGGCTGGCCACCTCCATCTGGGTTTTCCCGTCCTGGTAGCGCATGGACAGGATGTCCCGCTCTCGGGGGTTCAGGGCGGCCACAGCATCCCGCAGGGCGATGTGCTCCAGCCACTGTTCGTCGGTGTTGCGGGTGTCCTTCAGCTGGTCCATCACCGTCAGCGGGTCGCCTCCGTCACTGTGGATGGGGTCAAACAGGGATACAGGGCTTGCCACGGCGTCCATGGCCTCGGCAATCTGCTGCACCGGCAGCTCCATGGCGGCGGCCAGCTCTTCCAGGGTGGGCTCCCGGCCCTTCTGCCGGGCAAACAGCTCCTTCTGCTGCAGCACCCGGTAGGCGGTGTCACGGATGGAGCGGCTTACCCGCAGGGGGGAGTTGTCCCGCAAATAGCGGCGGATCTCCCCCAGGATCATGGGCACCCCGTAGGTGGAGAACTTGACCTCCTTGGTGGGGTCAAAGTTGGCAATGGCCTTCATCAGACCGATGCAGCCCACCTGGAACAGGTCGTCCGGGCTCTCACCCCGGCCGGGGAAGCGTTGGATCACCGACAGCACCAGCCGCAAGTTGCCCTCGATCAGCCTGTCCCGGGCGGCCCGGTCGCCCCGGCGGCTGGCCAGCAGCAAGGCCTCCGCCTCCCCGGGGGCCAATGTTTTCAGCTTGGCGGTATTTACGCCGCAGATTTCAACCTTTCCTTGCATACTGCCTCCGAAAATGAACGTTTCGATGGTAGTATTTCCCGGGGGACGAAAATCATACGCCGCAAATAACGAAAAAACCCCTTCCGGCTGAGCCGGAAGGAGGTATTTTCGAACGCTTAGGCCAGCTTGTTCAGCTTCAGGGTCATGCTGCTCTTCTTCCGGGCAGCGGTGTTCTTGTGGAGAAGACCCTTCTTCACAGCCTGATCAACAGTCTTCACAGCAGCCTTGTAGGTGCTGTCAGCCAGCTCGCGGTTACCTTCATCGACAGCGGCGTCGAACTTCTTGATCTCAGTCTTCAGGGCGGACTTGGCAGCCTTGTTTCTGGCGTTGGCGATCTTGGTCAGCTCGACTCTCTTCTTTGCGGACTTAATGTTGGGCACGGATTTACACCTCCTCCATGGCAATTCTATGTCAACAAAAAAATTGTCTCACGCAGAAATGTATTATACTCGCTCTTGCCGCTAAAATCAATAGTTTTTTTCGGAAAATCCGGAAAAATTCTGATTTCTTTCTCTTACAACCGGGAAAACCGGCCCCGCGGCCCCACAAAAATTCTCCATGCCCACGTCTGCGCTGGCCGGAAAAGGGGAGCACGGGCCCGCCGCAGCGGGCCGGCACGGCAAAATCCGGGGCTGTACGGAACAAAATAAGAATTTTGTCAGATTTCGCCGGAAACCTGATTATGTAAACAATTGACAATGCGCCGCAATATTTATGCAACCCGGCCTGTATGTGGAAAACCCTGTGGATAATGTGAAAAACTCGGGAAAATAGCAGGGGTTTTTCCAGTTTTGCCCCGGTTCCGACAGGGAGGTTGTCCACCTTTTCCACAAGCTTTTATACAACCGAGTGGCATAATCCGGCGAATTATGTCGGCTGAAATAATTGTTCTTATGTAAACTAAAAACCAAGTAAAATCTATCAAAAAGTTGGCAAAACGCCACCATGCACAAAAGCAAAAGGATTATATCAACCAAAATCCGGCAGATTCACCACTTGACAACCCTGTTCCGCTCCAATTCGGTGAGCATCCTGCCCAGGGCCGGGGGACGGAAGCAGGGCAGGGTCTCCATGGCGGTGTCCAGGGCGGCCAGATTCTCATCGTTGTGCTCCAGCTCCCGGCAGCAGTGCAGCAGCTGGGTCCGGGGCGGCAGGGCTCCGGGCAGGCCGGCCAGCAGCACCGGCAGCAGCACCGCGGTGAGACAGCGCTGCACCCGGCACAGCAGCCTGCCGTCGTCACAGGCATCCAGCCAGTACTTGTATAATGTATAATACAGAGCTCTGCCCAGGTCCAGGTCCAGCTCCGGGCCAGCCGGCGGGGCCGGCAGACGCTCGGTCTCGGCCAGCTGCTGCAGCGCCCGGGTCCACGCCGGCTCCAGCTGTTCCAGATTCAAAAACACCCTGGCCCACTGCCGTGGCAGATCTCTGCCCACCCGCAGGGCAGGGGCGGGGGCATAGTGCCTGGGCCGAATCTTTCCCCCCGCCTGGGGTGGTCCAGGGCCAGCTGGACCTGCCCGGCCAGGGCCAGCACGCTCCATGCCCGGCGGGAGAAGGGGAGGGCCTCCTTGGCCAGCAGGGCCAGGGCCTGCTCCCGGGCCTGCCGCAGCAGCATATAGCGTTCGGGGTCCAGGTCATTGGGCACCACGGGGTCCTGATTGGCTGCAGAAATCCGTCCGGGGGCCCGGCCCAGGGCCAGCTCCAGGGCCTCGGGGCAGGACATGGACAGTCCGTGCTCAGTGATCAGCCCGTAGTGGCGGACAAACCTGGGGTAATCCCGGCAGACGGTGCACATGGCCTCCAATCCCAGCCGGGCCTGGATGGGACACAGGCCGTTGGGCTGCAAAAGGACACACCTGCCCTCCCTCTGCCGGAAGACGGGCTCCTCTCCGGGCTCCACCGCCGCCCGGATCTGCTCGCCCAGGGGGCCCTCCAGGGCCCGGTAGCGGGCCAGGGTATCCGGGTCAATCACAATCTGCCACCCGCCGCAGCAGGTGGCCTGGCATTCACCGGCCAGACAGACGAAATCCGGCCAAAAGCTGGGGTATATATGCTCCATAGTCACTCCCCGCCTCCCGGGACGGGGAATTCGCGTTTTTCCCCTTGACAACCGGGAGGCTGTCTGCTAAAATAATGTGGCAATCCCGCCGATATGGCTCAAAGGTAGAGCACTTCACTCGTAATGAAGGGGTTGTGAGTTCGATTCTCACTATCGGCTCCATTTGCAAACGGCAATCGCCCAGGCGGTTGCCGTTTTTTTGCGGCGCAAAAGGGGCCGGGCACGGCCCGGCCCCTGCGCTGGGTTAAAGAATGGGGATTTTAATGGTCAGGTCGCTGACAGGGTAGGCCGAGCAGGCGTGGAACCAGCCCAGCTCCTTGTCCATCATCCGGCGGCCGTCGCCGTTGGGGGAGACAAAGATCTCACCGGCCAGCAGCTGGGTCCGGCAATAGCCGCACTCGCCGCAGCGGCAGTGGGTGTCCACAGGGATCGCAGCCCGCTCCAGGGCCACGGCCACAGGCTCGTCGCCCCGGGCGTCGATGACGTCCTCGTGGATGCCCCGGCGAACGGTGAGCTTCCAAACCTTGTCCTTGTTCCCGGCGGGGTAGCCCTGGATCCGGGTGGGATCGGCGGGCTGGTTCATCACGTCGTGGCGGAACCGGCGGCAGGTGAGCCCCAGCTCGGTCACGGCCTGCTCCACCAGCTGGTACATGGCAATGGGACCGCAGAACATCACCGTGGGGTCCTCGCCCATGTATTTGGCAATCAGCTCCTTGGTGATAAAGCCCTTCTCGCCCTGCCACTCCTCGTCGCCGGAGAGCACGTGGACCACCTTCACATTGGGGCAGTCGGCTTCCACCTTGGCCAGCTCCTCGCCCAGCACAATGTCGCTGTGGTGGACAGAGCCGTACAGGATGGTCAGCTTGACGTCCTTCATCTGGCCGTAGGCAATCTCCTTGGCCATGGAGAAGAAGGGGGTGATGCCGGAGCCGCCTGCCAGGGCCACCAGGTTTTTGCTGTCCCGCAGGGGCTCGTAGTAGAAGGTGCCAAAGGGCATGTTGCCCTGCAGCAGGTCACCCACGCGCACATGGTCAAAGAAGTAGTCCGGCACCAGATAGGGACGGTTGCGGCGGATGGTGATTTCGATAAAGGGGTTCTTCCCCCGGGCCTCAAAGGGGGCAGAGGAGATGGTGTAGGGCCGGGTGAGCTCACTCTGGCCGATGTGCAGGCGGAAGTTCACGTACTGCCCGCTCTGGAACACGGGGATGTGCCCGTCGGTGCTGGCCAGCCGATAGACCCTGGAGGTGGGGGAGGCCTCCCGGATGGAGACTACCCTGAATTCCATCTTGTCCGGGTGGAGCTGATCTGCCACCGTGCGGATGTTGTCCTTGGGATCGGGGGTGGAGGAGGCGTCTGCAAAGCTCTTGCGGCGGGCCTCGGTGACCCGGCTGGCGCCGCCCACATCCTTCAAAAAGCCCTTGACCTTAATGCTCATTTGCCTGCCTCCTTTCTGGCCAGATCGTCCAGCACGCCCTTGGCGGCGGCCCGGCCGTTGGTGATCTGGGGGCCCATGCCGTCGCCGGACATTCCGTGGGCGCCGGCAAATTCCAGACCCTCAATAAAGTGGTCGTCCTGCTTCATCTGCAGGCGGGCCACCGCGTGGTCCTCCAGGCGGTGGGAATAGCCGTAGATGTTGCCCTTCCAGGCGCCCACATA
>DFIE01000053.1:3898-11306 GCA_002372735.1 Clostridiales bacterium UBA3705 | reverse complement strand
CGTCAAAGTAGCCATAGCCGAAGGAGGTGAAGGGCCCGATCCAGACGTCCTGGGTCAGCTCCACGCCGTTGATGCGGCAGAATTCGCTGAACGGCAGGGCCAGATCCTTCAGGTTGGGGTTAAAGCCGGAGACAGGCTCCCGCTTGGCGTTGCGGGCGGAGAAGCCGTCATACCGGCCCTCGGCCACGCCCCGGTGGCCGTTCAGGTCATAGCCCTTGTACTTGGTCTCCAGGATTTCGCCCAGCTTCTTCACCTGCTTTTTCATCTTCAGCAGGCGGGGGATCTTGGTGATGTTCTTCTTGGGCTCAAAGGGCTCAATCACATTGCCTTCGCTGTCCTTGTAGTTCCGGTTCAGCTTGGGGCCGTCGTGGGTGATGCCGCAGAATTCCTCTACGTCGTGCACGGCGTAGTAGGAGGGCACGCCCATAATGGCGCCCATCTCATACCGGCGGCCGTTGTAGTGGGGGGACCAGCACTTGCCGCCCACCCGGTCGGCCTTTTCCAGGATGGTGTAGTTGGTATAGCCCTTCTTTTCCAGGTACATGCCGGCAGACAGACCGGCGGGGCCGCCGCCGATGATACAGATGCGAGTGGATTTATCCATAAGATAAGCCTCCTTAAATTAATCCGCCGTTATTATACTACATCCCCGTCCAAATTGCACTACTTTTTTTCCTGAGAAATAAAAATTCCTGTATCTTTTTTACAAACCTGATGGTATAATAGGGAAAACCGGGCCTGCGGCCCGGAACCAAGGAAAGGAGCGATTAGATGCGGTTTGATTCCTTTTCCCATCTGCTCTCTCACCAGGCCCTGGCCCTGGGCGACCGGATTGCCCTGCGCGGCGCCGGGGTGGAATACACCTACCGGCAGCTCTGTGACCGGGCCCTGGCCCTGGCTGAGGACTGGCGTCGGGCTGGCAAAACCTGCCTTGGCGTGCTGTGCGACGGCACGCCGGAGTGTGTCCTTGCCATACTCTCGGCCAATCTGGCCGGGCTGCAGGTGGTGCTGCTGGACGAGCATACGCCGGAGTCCCTGCTGCCCCGGTTGATCGAATACACCGATGTGGACGTCCTCTGGGGCGACGAGGACCTGGTGCAGGACCTTGCCCCCTATCTCACCGCCGGGGTGCAAAACGGCGCCGGCAGGCTGCTGTTCTTCACCTCCGGCACCACCCGGGCGGCCAAGGCTGTGGTGCTGACCGACCGCAGTCTCTGCGCCAGCGCCTACAACGGCGGGGCAAAGCTGCCCCTGTCGACTGACGACACCCTGCTTTGTATGCTGCCGCTGAACCATGTGTTCGGCTTTGTCTGCGGCCTTCTCTGGGCTCTGAGCTGCGGCGCTGCGGTGGCCATGGGCCGGGGTATGCGGCATTATGGGGACGACTGCGGCTTTTTCAAGCCCACGGTGCTCTCTGCGGTGCCGTCTCTGCTGGGCTTTTTGCTCCGGGCGGGGGCCATCAATCCGGAGCTCCGGCTCATTCTGGTGGGGGCAGGGGACTGCCCGCCCCAGCTGCTGCGCAGCGCCGAGGAGCTGGGCCTGCAAATCAGCTTCGGCTACGGCCTTACGGAGACCAGCTCCGGCGTGGCCCTGTCCGTCTCGGGCAATCCCTATGCCATGGAGATCTGCCCCGACGACACCGTCACCCTGGCCGAGGATGGGGAGATTCTGATCCACGCCCCCACCTGTATCATGCAGGGCTACTATAAGCTGCCCGAGGAGACCGACCAGGTCCTGCAAAACGGCATTCTCCACACCGGCGACCTGGGCTTTTTGGACGAGGAGGGGCGGCTGCATCTCCAGGGCCGCAAAAAGGAGATCCTGGTGCTCCAGGATGGCACTAAGCTCTACCTGCCGGAGTACGAATCCGCCCTGGCCCAGCTGCTGCAGACCCGGGAGCTGGCTGTGGTGCTGAGACAGCAGATCCCCACCCTGGTGCTTCAGGGCCAGGGCGAGGAGCAGGAGCTGCTCCGCCGTCTGGCCCCGGTGAATGCCGACCGGCCCAGGAATCAGCAGATCAAAAAAGTCATTTTTCTCTCCCAAAGCCTGCCCCGCACTGCCACGGGCAAGCTCAAGCGCTGGGAGCTCAATCAAATCATAGAGGAGACCATGTTATGACACACGCAGAAATTCTGGAACGCACCAAAGAGATCATCTACGAGGCAGCCCCCCGCATGGAGGGCACGGACCTGCAGGAGGACACCGTGATCAACACCGACGCCGCCATTGACTCCATGGGCTTTACCCTGGTGATCTGCCGGCTGGAGGCGGATTTTGACATCCGCATCCCCGACCGTCAGTGGCAAAAGCTCCAGACCCTGGGCGACGTGGTCACCGCCATCGAAAAGCAGCTGGCCAAAAAGGGCTGAGTCCGCCTCTTGGCACCGTACATCATTCAAACACAGGTAGACATCTATGGAGATTTACGAACAGACCGTCACCCTGCACAACGCGGACGTAGATATGCACCGCCGCCTGAGACTGTCGGTGCTCTTCACCCTCCTGCAGGAGAGCGCCATTGCCCACACCACCCTTTTGGGGGCCGGACGGGAAAAGACCCTGGACCGGGGTCTTTTGTGGGTCATCGCCCTGCAGCAGGCCGATATCACCCGCCTGCCGGAGTATGACGAGACCGTCACCCTCCAGTCCTGGCCCGGCAGCCTGATGCACGTGTTCTTTCCCCGGTACTACCGGCTGCTGGACGCCGCCGGCGGGGAACTGGTTCGGGGCTGCGCCCTGTGGGCGCTGATGCGGGCCTCCAGCCGCGCCATGGTGTTTCCGGAAGAGGAAGGGGTCGCTATTCCCGGTGTCCGCACCGGCTGGGAGACCCCTCTGCCCCGGATGCCCCGCCCGGCCCAGGCCCAGGGCAGCAGCACCTTCACCGTGCCCTACAGCTACACAGATCTCAACGGACACATGAACAACACCCGCTACTTTGATCTCATGCAGGATACCCTGCCCCTGGAGCTTACCGCCCGCACCCCCCGCTGCGTCCGGGCAGAATACACCGCCGAAGCCCGCTGCGGCACTGAGATTGCCCTGCACTGGGCCCGCCAGGAGGACTGCTGGCAGCTCTGGGGCGAGGGGGACAAGCGGCTGTTCAGACTGGCGGTGGACTATGACCCGGCACTTTGAACTGCTGCGCTGCCCGGTCTGTGGCGGGGAGCTGTTCCCGGCGGAGCACTGCCTGCGCTGCAGTCTGTGCCACAGCTTTGACGTGGCAAAAGAGGGTTATGTAAACCTTATGCGCACCCATCGCCGGGGCGATACCATGGGCGACGCCAAGCAGGCCGCCCGGTTCCGCCGGGATTTTCTGAACAAGGGCTACTACGAGCCGCTGCGCAGCCGCCTGGTGGAGGAGTTTGCCCACCGCCGGGGCACGGTGCTGGATATCTGCTGTGGGGAGGGGTACTACACCAGCGCCCTGGGGCAGAATCCGGCTCTCACGGTGTACGGCTTTGACCTGGCCCGTGAGATGGTCCGTCTGGCGGCCAAGCGGGGCGGAGCAGACTATTTTGTGGCAAACCTGGCCCAGCTGCCGGTGCAGGAGGGGAGCTTTGACTACGCGGTGCACCTGTTTGCGCCCTTCCAGGAGCGGGCCTTTGTCCGCCTGCTTCAGCCGGGAGGGCGGCTTTACACCGTGGTGCCGGGCCGCCGTCACCTTTTCGGGCTGAAGCAGGCAGTGTATGACCGGCCCTACGAGAACGACGAGACCCTGCCCCAAACCCAGGTGCTCCGCCCGGCAGGCCGGTGGAAGGTCTGCAGTCAGATTACCCTGGCCTGCCCGGAGGACATCCGGGCGGTATTCCGCATGACCCCGTATTACTACCGCACCTCCCCGGCGGACCGGCAGAAGCTGGAGGGGCTGCAAACCCTCACCACTGAAATCGAGTTTGTCCTGGCGGCCTACGACCGGCCGGAGGACTGACACAACTGCCAAAAAGCCAAACCCCAAACTGGGGATTTCCCCCAAATCTCGCCCCTTGCGGCGGATTTGGATTGCATCCCGTGGGAAAATGGGATATAATATAGGGTACGAGAGAATGAAAGGACGGAGACAGCAAATTGGCGAAGCTCTATTTTAAATACGGCGCTATGGGGTCCTCCAAGACCGCCCAGGCCCTGATTACCAAGTACAACTACGAAGAAAACGCCATGCGGGTCTGGCTCATCAAGCCCGCCACCGACAACCGGGACGGGGCCACGGTGGTCCGCTCCCGGATCGGCCTGATGGCAGAGGCCGAGAGCATGGCGCCTGACGCGGATTTATACGCACTGTTCACCCAGCGCAACGCCGATGTGGTCATTGTGGACGAGTGCCAGTTCTTCCCCCCGGAGCAGATTGACCAGCTGCGCCGGATTGTGGACGACCTGGACATCCCGGTGCTCTGCTTCGGCCTGCGTTCCGACTTCCAGACCAAGCTCTTCCCCGGCAGCAAGCGGCTCTTTGAGCTGGCCGACAGCATCCAGGAGATCAAAACCATCTGCGACTGCGGCTCCAAGGCCACGGTGAACGCCAGGGTGGTGGACGGCTATGTGGTGACCGAGGGCGCCCAGGTGGTGCTGGGCGGCAACGACAGCTACATTGCCATGTGCCACCGCTGCTATCGCCGGGCCATTGCAGAACACCGGAAGATCCAGCTGCATCAACACTGAGCGCAACCTCATATTTTTACATCAGAAAGGAGTCATCCCTATGAATTATCCGACCCCCCATATCAAGGCGACCCCCGCAGATTTCGGTCAGACCGTGCTCATGCCCGGTGACCCCCTGCGCTCCAAGTACATTGCCGAGCACTTCCTGGAAAACCCTGTCCTGGTCAACAACGTCCGGGGCGTACAGGGCTACACCGGCACCTATAAGGGCGTCCGGGTGTCTGTTATGGCCTCCGGCATGGGCATGCCCTCCATCGGCATCTACTCCCACGAGCTGTACAACGCCTTCGGCGTGCAGAACATCATGCGCATCGGCTCCGCCGGCGCCATTCAGCCCGAAATCAACCTGAAGGACATCGTCATGGCCATGGGCGCCAGCATGGACTCCAACTATCAGGCCCAGTTCCACCTGGCAGGGAACTTTGCGCCCATCTGCTCTTATGAGATGCTCCACGCCGCCGTGCGCTCCGCCGAGGAGCTGGGCGCGGTGTACCATGTGGGCAACATTCTGTCCTCCGACTTCTTCTATGACGATGACGAGGGAATCCCCGAGACCCTGAACGCCAAGCGCAACTGGCAGAAGATGGGCATCATGGCCATCGAAATGGAATCTGCTGCGCTGTATCTCAACGCTGCCCGGTACAAGAAGAACGCCCTGTGCATCTGCACCGTCTCCGACCAGCTGGTGCGCAACGAGTTCCTCACCGCCGACGAGCGCCAGACCGGCTTTGAGCAGATGATGAAGGTTGCCCTGGAAACGGCGGTCAAGCTGGAGAAGTAAAGGATCAGGCGGCGGGAAACAGGCAATCGCCCATTGGGCAATAGGCGACAGGAACAAGACGGGACGCTCTGCCATTGCCGGTTGCCTGGTACCTGTTGCCGTTCAAAAGGAAAGGATTGATTTCATGAAACGAGTATTTCTGTTCGTCCTCGACTCCTGCGGCGCCGGCGAGCTGCCGGACGCCCCCAAGTTCGGGGATTATAACGTCAACACCCTGCGCTCCTGCGCTACCTCGGACAAGCTGTCCATTCCCCACATGAAGGCCGCCGGCCTGGGCAACGTGGACGGCCTGGACTTCCTTGGGCCGGCGGCGCAGCCCTGCGGCGCCTACGGCAAGCTGGCCGAGGCCTCCATGGGCAAGGACACCACCATCGGCCACTGGGAGATTGCGGGCATTGTCTCGCCCAAGCCCATGCCCACCTACCCCAACGGCTTCCCCGAAGAGGTGCTCAAGCCCTTCCGGGAGCAGACCGGCCGGGGCACCCTGGCCAACGCCCCCTGGTCCGGCACTGCGGTCATCAACGAGTACGGCGATGAGCACGTCAGGACCGGCGACCTGATTGTCTACACCTCTGCAGACTCCGTCTTCCAGATCGCGGCCCACGAGAAGGTCGTGCCCCTGGAGGAGCTGTACGAAGACTGCCGCATTGCCCGCCGGATCCTGCAGGGCAAGCACGGCGTGGGCAGAGTGATTGCCCGGCCCTTCGTGGGCAGCGGCAACGGCAATTACGTCCGCACCTCCAACCGCCACGACTTCTCCCTGGAGCCCCCGCAGAAGACCATGCTGGACGCATTTAAAGATGCCGGCCTGGACTCTATCGCCGTGGGCAAGATTTTTGACATCTTCGCCGGCCGGGGCACCACCGAGCACGTCTATACCAAGGGCAACACCGACGGCATGGGCAAGACCATGGCCTACGCCGACAAGGACTTCACCGGCCTGTGCTTCATCAACCTGGTAGACTTTGACATGCTCTACGGCCACCGCCGCGACATCGACGGCTATGCCGCCGCCCTGACGGAGTTTGACACCTGGCTCGGAGAATTCATGAAAAAGCTGGGCCCCGATGACATGGTCATGATCACTGCCGACCACGGCTGTGACCCGGCCTACCTTGCCACCACCGACCACACCCGGGAGTACATCCCCCTGCTGGTGCTGGGGCAGAAGATCAAGCCCGTCAACATCGGCGTGCGTCCCCGCTTTGCCGACATTGCCGCCACCATCTGCGACATCTTTGAAATCCCCCTGGAAACCCAGGGCGAGAGCTTTAAGGAGCAGATCCTGTAATCTAAACCGAACGGAGGAATCCTTATGACACCAAACGAATTGCTGGCACTGGCCAAGCAGGCGAGGGAGCGGGCCTATGTGCCCTATTCCGGCTATGCGGTAGGCGCGGCCCTGCTGTGCAAGGACGGTACGGTCTATCAGGGCTGCAACATTGAAAACGCAGCCTTCGGCCCCACCATCTGCGCAGAGCGGGTGGCCATGTTCAAGGCGGTGTACGATGGCCAGCGGGAATTTGAGGCCATTGCCGTGGCCGGCGGCAAAGCCGGTGCGGAGGTCACCGATCTGTTTCCGCCCTGCGGTGTGTGCCGGCAGGTGCTGCGGGAATTCTGCGGCCTGGACCTGAAGGTCTATATGGCCAGCGGTCCTGACACCTACGAGTGCCGCAGCTTGGGCGAAATGCTGCCGCTTAGCTTTTCCAAAGCGGATATGAAATGAACTTTTTGTGAACATTTAACAAAATTGTAATAATTACTTGATTTTTCAGAAGAACTGTGGCATAATGCATTAGGTTGATAAAGCGCACCTGCGCTTGTCATATCAAATTACTTATGGAGGAAAAACAAATGAAGAAGATTGTTGCTCTTCTGCTCGTCCTGGCTATGGTTGCCTGCCTGTTCGTGGCTTGCACCGGCACCACTCCCGAGCAGACCCCTGCGACCGAGGCTCCCGTTGAGGGCGAG
>DFIE01000053.1:1587-3787 GCA_002372735.1 Clostridiales bacterium UBA3705 | reverse complement strand
GCTCCCGTTGAGGGCGAGACCGAAGAGGCCGCTGCTCCCGAGGCTACTGACATCCGCGTTGCCATGGTTACCGACTACGGCGACATCACCGACGAGTCCTTCAACCAGGCCACCTATGAAGGTGCCAAGGCTTGGTGCGAGGAGAACGGCGTGGACTTCACCTACTTCAAGCCCACCGGCGACTCCACTGCTGAGCGTGTTGCTTCCATCGAAGAGGCCATTGGCCAGGGCTACAACGTCCTGCTGATGCCCGGCTACGCTTTTGCCGGCGCCATTGTCGAGACCATCGAGACCTACCCCGACGTCAAGTTCGTTGCTCTGGACGTGTCCGAGTACGACCTGCAGGATGCCAACGGCACTGCCGATGACTTCTCCTGGGTCTATCCCGACAACCTGTACTCCGCTGTTTACCAGGAAGAGCTGGCTGGCTACATGGCCGGTGTTGCTGCTGTGAAGCTGGGCTACACCAAGATCGGCTACCTGGGCGGCATGGCTGTTCCCGCTGTTGTTCGCTATGGCTACGGCTTCGTGCAGGGCGTGAACGACGCTGCCAAGGAGCTGGGCAATGTTGCTGACATCGAAGTCAAGTATGTGTACGGCAACCAGTTCTTCGGCGATGCTGACATCACCGCTTACATGGACACCTGGTACAATGCCGGCACTGAGGTCGTCTTCGCTTGCGGCGGCGGCATCTACACCTCTGCTGCTGAGGCTGCTGCCAAGGTCGGCGGCAAGGTCATCGGCGTTGACGTTGACCAGGCTCCCACCATCGACGCTTACGGCGAAGGCATGACCGTGACCTCTGCTATGAAGGGTCTGGCTGCCACTGTTAAGACTCTGCTTACCAAGATCGCTGCCGGCGAGTTCGAGGGCGGCAAGGTTGAGACTCTGGGCCTCGTGTCCGAGAACCCCGAGGACAACTACGTCCAGCTGCCCGCCTCCACTCAGTGGGCCGATGGCTTCCAGGAGGCCGACTATCAGGCGCTGGTCGCTGCTCTGTACAACGGTGAGATCACCGTCTCCAACGACATCGAGAACGCTCCCGCTGTGGAGATCGCTGTCGACTACCAGGGCAACATCAAGTAATTTCGTTTTCAATACTCCCAAGAGGGGCGACTCCGGTCGCCCCTCTGCTTTTTGTATTGATCCACAATTGATACGCCCCATTTTTATGCACTCTGCAAAATTCTCTTGGGGCCTGCTGTTTCTGCACATTTCACACCAAAAATAATGAAAATAAATTGTAAATTTTGTTTGAAATCTATATGACCATGTAGTATAATAATACCATGCTATAAAAGGAGGTGGCTGAGCTTGGAGAATCAATACGCGATTGAGATGTTAAACATCACAAAGCGTTTCCCGGGCATTATTGCGAATGACAACATCACCCTCCAGCTGAAAAAGGGTGAGATCCACGCGCTCCTTGGCGAAAACGGCGCCGGCAAGTCTACTTTGATGAGTGTTTTGTTCGGCCTGTATCAGCCGGAAGAGGGCGTGATCAAAAAGGACGGCAAGGTGGTGCAGATCAACGATCCCAACGACGCCAACCGTCTCGGCATCGGCATGGTCCATCAGCACTTCAAACTGGTTGAGTGCTTCTCCGTTCTGGACAACATCATTCTGGGCGTTGAGCCCAACAAGATGGGCTTCCTGCAAAAGGACGAGGCCCGCAAAAAGGTGATGGAGCTCTCCGAGCGTTACGGTCTGCACGTTGATCCCGACGCGATCATCGAAGACATCACCGTGGGTATGCAGCAGCGTACCGAAATCCTCAAGATGCTCTACCGCGAAAACGAGATCCTGATCTTTGACGAGCCCACCGCCGTGCTGACGCCCCAGGAGATCGAAGAGCTGATGCAGATCATGAAGGGACTGGCCAAGGAAGGCAAGTCCATCCTCTTTATCTCCCATAAGCTCAACGAAATCATGGAGGTGGCCGACCGCTGCTCCGTGCTGCGCAAGGGCAAGTACATCGGCACTGTGGAGATTGCCAACACCACCAAGGAAGAGCTCTCTCGCATGATGGTGGGCCGCGACGTCGACTTTGTGGTCCACAAGGATCCGGCCAAGCCCACTGACGTGGTTCTGGATGTCCAACACATCACCGTCGCCTCCAAGGCACACAGCAACAACGCGGTCAAGGATGTCTCCTTCCAGGTCCGCCGGGGCGAGATTGTCTGTATCGCCGGCATCGACG
>DFIE01000053.1:0-1539 GCA_002372735.1 Clostridiales bacterium UBA3705 | reverse complement strand
ACGGCAACGGCCAGACCGAGCTGGTCTATGGCATCTCCGGCCTGGAGCCTCTGAAGAGCGGCAAGATCCTGATGGACGGCGAGGATATCACCAAGCTTCCCATCCGCAAGCGCTCTGTAGACGGCATGAGCCATATCCCCGAAGACCGGCATAAGCACGGCCTGGTGCTGGACTACACCCTGGAAAACAACCTGGTTCTGCAGCGCTACTTTGAGCCCGAGTTTACCAACGCCATGGGCTTCCTCCGCAAGGACAACATCCGCAAGTACGCCGAGCGTCTGATTGAAGAGTACGACGTCCGCTCCGGCCAGGGCCCCATTACTCCCGCCCGTGCCATGTCCGGCGGCAACCAGCAAAAGGCAATCATTGCCCGTGAGATCGACAAGAATCCCAAGCTGCTCATTGCCGTGCAGCCCACCCGTGGCCTGGACGTAGGCGCCATTGAGTTTATCCACAAGCAGATCGTGGCCCACCGCGACGCGGGCAACGGCGTTCTGCTGGTGTCTCTGGAGCTGGATGAGGTTATGGCTCTGTCCGACCGCATCCTCGTCATGTACGAGGGTGAGATCGTGGGCGAGCTGGATCCCAAGCAGACCACCGTAGAAGAGATGGGCCTGTACATGGCAGGCGCCAAGAGACAATAATCGAATGGAGGTCAGTGATCAATGAAAGAAAAAAGATCTCTTTTAAGAAACGATGGCTTCCAGACCTTTGCCGCTTCCGTCCTGTGCATTGTATTGGGCCTGATTGTCGGCTATCTCGCACTGCTCATCATCAATGCAGATGGGGCCGGTAAGGCCATCATGAGCGTCATCAAAAACTTCTTCAACAAGCCCACCTCGGCAGCCCGGCTGAAATACTTCGGCCAGACTCTGGCCAAGACCGCGCCGCTGCTGCTGTGCTCTCTGTCCGTGTTGTTTGCCTACAAGGTCGGCCTGTTCAACATCGGCGCCGCTGGCCAGTACTGCCTGGGCGTGGCCCTGGCCCTGTATCTGGGCATTTGCAAGCAGTGGCCCTGGTACCTGTGCCTGATCTGCGGCATCTGCGCCGGCAGCATCAGCGGTGCGGTGTGCGGCATCCTGCGTGCCTACTGCAACGTCAACGTGGTGATCTCCGGCATCATGCTCAACTGGATCAGCCTGTACGGCACCAACATGCTCCTTAAGCCCGCCATGGACCCTGCCGGCAAGGACACCTTCCGCCTGGTCAGCAAGGCCAAGCAGGCCCTGCTTCCCACCCTGGGCATGGAAAAGCTCTTCAACGACAAGTACGTCACCATCGCCATCCCCATTGCCATTCTCATGGCCATTGTGGTCTGGATTGTTCTGGATAAGACCAAGCTGGGCTACGAGCTGAAGGCCACCGGCAACAACCTGAACGCCGCCAAGTACTGCGGCATGAAGGAAAACCGCAACATCATCCTCACCATGGTGATTGCGGGCGGCCTGGCCGCCATGGGCGGCGCCCTGTATTACCTGTCCGACTTCACCCAGTGGAACGTCAACTCCTCCTCTGTGCCGGGCATGGGCTTCAACGGCA
>DFIE01000180.1 GCA_002372735.1 Clostridiales bacterium UBA3705 | reverse complement strand
TTTCTATGGGAGTTCAGTATAAGACATCCAGTCCTGCACCATGTGGATTTCCCGGATGTACCCAGCCTCATCGTTGGGGGTTTCCAGGAGAAAGGGAAGCGCTTGCAGGGCGGGGTGCCGGACGATCCGCTGCAGCGCATCCAGGCCTAGCTGCCCCTCTCCCAGCCTGGCGTGGCGGTCCTTGTGGGAGCCGCAGTCGTTTTTGCTGTCGTTCAGGTGGATGGCTTTGAGGCGCGACAGGCCGATCTCTTGGTCAAACCGGGTGAGCACGCCGTCCAGATCGTTTTGCAGGTCGTAGCCTGCGTCCCAGACGTGGCAGGTGTCCAGGCAGACGCCGATTTGCGCCGGCAGGGCAACCTGGTCGAGAATTTGGCGCAGCGATTCAAAGCTGCCGCCGATCTCAGTGCCCTTGCCGGCCATGGTCTCCAGCAGGACGGTGGTGGACGCTCCGGGCTGCAGGGCCAGGTTCAGCGCCCCGGCGATCTGGTCGATGCCGGTTTCGATGCCCTGGCCGGTGTGGGCGCCGGGGTGGAAGTTATAGAGATTCCCCGGGAAATGCTCCATCAGGGCAAGATCCTTTTGCAGCATATCCAGGCCGTTTGCCCGGGTCACAGGATTGGCCGAGCAGAGGTTCATGGTGTAGCTGCCGTGGGCCACCAGGGGGCCGAAGCGCTCCCGGCTTAGCAAAGAGCGCAGGGCCAGGGCGTCCTCAGCGTTCAGATCCTTGGATTTTCCGCCCCTGGGGTTGCGGGTAAAGAAGGCAAAGGTGTTGCCGCCATAGCGCAGCATGGTCCGGCCCATGGCGGCATAGCCCTCCGCCACAGACAGGTGACAGCCGATGTAGATCATAGCTTGACCTCTGATGATTTCATAGATTTTTATAACAGCTGGGCAAAGAGGGAGGCGGCCAGCACCGTGAGCAGGCCGGAGACCACAATGGCCAGGCTGCTCATGGCGCCCTCCAGCTCCCCCCACTCCATGGCCCGGGCGGTGCCGATGGCGTGGGAGGCAGTGCCGATGCCCAGGCCCTTGGCGATGGGGTCGGTCACCCGGAAGAGCCGGAAGATCAGATCCCCGGCGGCATTGCCGAAAATCCCCGTCAGCACAATCACCGCCACGGTGATGGGCACATAGCCCTCCAGCTCCTGGGACACGTCCATGCCGATGGCCGTGGTGATGGACTTGGGCAGCAGGGTCACGTAGGAGGCGTGATCCAGACGGAACAGGGCGGCCAGGGCCAGCACGGAGCCCAGGCTGGACAACACCCCCACGCTGACAGAGATCAGAATGGCGGCCAGGTTCTTTTTCAGCTTGTCCAGCTGGACGTACAGGGGGATGGCCAGGCTCACCGTGGCGGGGGTGAGCAGCCAGCTGAGATATTTGGCGCCGTCGTAGTAGGTCTCATAGTCAACGCCCAGCAGAAGCAGCAGACCGATCACAAACAGCACCGCCACCAGCAGGGGATTGAAAATGCCCAGGCGAAAGCGCTTTTTCAGCCACATACCCAGCAGATAGCCCAGCAGGCTGACCACCACCCCGAAGGCCGCAGAGGCGGAGAGAATCTCATTCATGGCGGCCCTCCTTTCTGCGTACCAGGGCCTGGGCCAGGCGGCCGGTGATGCCCATGACCAGTGCCGTGGTGACGGGGACGATGACCAAAACCGGCACCAGCAGGGGCTTCATGGCCTGCCACCGGTCCAGCAGCCCCACTGCGGCGGGAATGAACATCAGGGGCATGATTTCAATGAGGAATTCGGCGGTCTGCCGCACCTGGGGCAGCTTGACCAGGCCGGTCCACAGCAGGAGGAACATCAGCACCAGGCCGTAAATGCTGGCCGGGACCGGCAGGGGAATGAGGGCCTTCATCAGCTCTGCCACACAGGTGACGGCCAGAATGATGAAAAACTGACGGATGTATTTCATAATTGCCTCCCTTCGGAACAAAAGACAGGATCCCTAGGATTATAATATAAGCAGGGGCAAAAGGGAAGCGCTAATTCCGCCTTTTTGTCAAAAAAACAATGGCCGCGCCTTGTATTTCCCCGGCGGGCGTTGTACAATAAACCTGCAGGCACTGCCGTGCCGCCGGCAGACGCAGGCCTGTGGGTTTTCCAGACAAATGCACTGAAAAAACCGGATTGGAGTGAGAAGACATGGCAATTCTTGACGTATTAGAGCTGCGGTTCCAAACCCATATGGAGCGGCACCCGGGCCTGGATTGGCAGAGCATCGCTTCCCGGCTGCAGGCCCATCCCGGGGCCCTGGCGGCGCTGGAGCAGATGGAGCAGACCGGCGGAGAGCCGGATCTCATCGGCGTGGAGGACGGCGTGCTGCTGTTTTGCGACTGCGCCAGGGAGACCCCGGCCGGCCGCAGAGGTCTGTGCTACGACGAGGCGGCCCTGGCCGGCCGCAAGAAGAACCCGCCTGCCGGCAGCGCCGAGGCCCAGGCCCGGCGCATGGGCGTGTGCCTGCTGACAGAGACGGAGTATTACAGGCTGCAGACCCTGGGAGAGTTCGACCTGAAAACCTCCAGCTGGATCCTGACGCCGCCGGAGCTCCGCAAGCTTGGCGGGGCGCTGTTCTGCGAGCGGCGGTATGACGCCGTGTTTACGTTCCACAACGGCGCCGATTCCTATTACGGCGTCCGGGGCTGGCGGGGCGTGGTGGCGCTTTAAGCGGCACTGTAAAACCATTTGCGAGGAGGCGCGGGCATGGCACTGGATACGGCTGTTACACTGCGAAACAAGGTGATTTATTCCGTATTTGTGCGGAATTACAGCGAAAGCGGCACTTTTGACGGGGTGCGGCGGGATTTGGACCGCATTCGGGACCTGGGGGTGGACATCATCTGGTTGATGCCCATTCACCCCATCGGCAAGGTACATCGCAAGGGCAGCTTGGGGTCCCCCTACGCCATCGCCGACTACCGGGCCGTAAACCCGGAGTACGGCACCATGGAGGACTTTATCGCCCTGGTGGACGCCATTCACCAAAGGGGCATGCAGTGCATCATCGACGTGGTGTACAACCACACCGCCCACGACTCCGTGCTGCGTGAGACCCACCCGGAGTGGTTTTTCCACCGCCCGGACGGCAGCTTCGGCAACCGCATCGGCGACTGGTGGGACGTGATCGACCTGGATTACCGCCAGGCAGCGCTGTGGGACTACCAGATCGAGACGCTGCGGTACTGGGCCCAGTATGTGGACGGCTTTCGCTGCGACGTGGCGCCGCTGGTGCCCATTGCCTTCTGGCAGCGGGCCAGGGCGGAGGTGGCCCAGGTGCGGCCCGGGTGCCTGTGGCTGGCGGAGTCCGGCGACCCGGAATTTGAGCGGTACTGCCGCAGCGTGGGGGTGGAATTTGCCGACGATTCGGCGCTGTACACCGCCTTTGACCTGTGCTATGACTACGACGTCTACCCGGTGTACCGGGACTGCGTCACCGGGGCGGGGACGGTGGAGGATTACGCCCGGGCCATCAACCGGCAGGAGGCCATGTACCCCACCAACTACGTAAAGGCCCGGTTTCTGGAAAACCACGACAAGCCACGTGCCGCCTTTTTGCTGCCGGAGGCGAGGCTGCTGCGGAACTGGACGGCGCTGCAATACTTTCAGAAGGGGGCGGCCCTGGTGTACGCCGGGCAGGAGGCGGGCTGCCGCCATATCCCCTCCCTGTTTGACAGGGACACCGTGGCATGGCAGGGAGAATATGACCTTGCGCCGCTGCTGCGGCAGCTTTACAACCTGAAGCAGCGTGATATCTTCGCCACGGGGCAGTATCACGCCGCAGCCCGGCCACGGGATTTCATGGTGTGTACCTACACCCGGGAGGGCGGCTCGACGGCGGAAATAGCGGGCGTTTTCAGCCTGCGTGGCCAGGCGGGCGCCGTGGAGGTGGGCAGCCTGGGCGTGGCCGACGGCTGCTACCGGGAGCTGCTCTCCGGCGAGACGGCGGACGTGGTGCTGGGGTACGTGTCCTGCCGGGGCGAGCCCATGATTCTGGAAAAGGCATAAGATACAACGGCGCGGCGACGGCTGCGCCGTTTTCCTTTGGGGGAATGACGAAAACGCCTTGCATTTTGGTGCAAATTCCGATATACTGAATTGATTTTATATGCGCGCTATGGCGCAGACGGAGGAAAACCGCTTTGTCCACCATCATTACTGCCATCGACCCCCACTCCCCGGCGGAGCGCGCCGGGGTCCGGGTCGGCGAACGGCTCAAGGCTATCAACGGTCATCCGGTGGTAGACGTGCTGGATTATCGATTCTACGGCTACGACGCGGAATGCGACGTGGTTTTGGAGGAGAAGGGCCAGACACGACAAGTACATATTCGCAAGGCGGAGGGGCGCGACCTGGGGCTGAACTTCGAGACGTACCTGATGGACACCATGCACCGGTGCGCCAACCACTGCGTGTTCTGCTTCGTGGACCAGATGCCCCCGGGAATGCGGG
>DFIE01000121.1 GCA_002372735.1 Clostridiales bacterium UBA3705 | reverse complement strand
CGTATTATCCATATTCGGATATTTTACGAACAAAAGTCCAAAAATATCCATATTCGGATGGGTTTGCGATATGTATTTCTATCATTTGCCGCAAAAAGCCAGGCCGGCGGGGGGAAATTGAGAAAGGAAAAAATCATAGACTACCTGCTCAGCGACCATTATCAGAAATACCGTTCCAAGCTCAGGCATGGGGTCAACTGACAGTGATTCAGCACCTTGTGCATAGAAAAAAGCCGGGAACCAAGCTCCATAGCCTTGTTTGTGTTCATTCTCGTCTCAGCATCCATCAGATTACACCACCATCCACAGCAAGGTCGACATCCGGGTCACCATCAAGGACGGTACTGAGATCAAAGCATAAGCCCATAGACGCAGCAACGCCTCTGAACCACATCGGCTCGGAGGCGTTGCTGCGTCAAAACATATTTTCAATTTCTGGCGATTTCAATACTCTACCAGCAGAGACTACCTTCTCGTTTACAACGAATGCAGGCATACTCATTACGCCATAAGAAATGCCCTTTTCCATATCAATGATCTACCATTTTACCGCAGTATCAAACTTCGTACCATGTACGGAATTTCTGCGTACTTGATTTATTCTTTGAACTCAGTATAATGAGTGTATCACGAGACTGACTTTACGGATATGTCCGACTACATGAAGCTATGAGAGGGAGAACGATATGAAGATACAAGAGATTCCAGTCAAGAGTGTGATGACAAAATCCAATCTGCCGGTATCAGACTATTCTGTCAACCCCTATGTGGGCTGTGCCCACGCGTGTAAATACTGCTACGCCTCGTTTATGAAGCGGTTTACCGACCATCCTGAGCCGTGGGGAGAGTTTGTTGATGTGAAGTACTGGCCGGAGATCAGGCATCCCGGGAAATACGCCGGAAAAGAAGCCTTCTTCGGCTCGGTCACAGACTGCTACCAGCCCTGCGAGGCGAAGTATAAACGCACACGCGCTCTGCTGGAGCAGCTTCAAGGCAGCGGGATCAGCATCAGCATCGCTACAAAATCCGATCTTGTCCTGCGGGATCTGGAGCTCATCAAGACCTTTCCGAACGCGAGGGTTTCCTTTTCCATCAACACGCTGGATGAGGATTTCAGGAAGGAAATGGACCGTGGCGTGAGCATCGAGCGCAGACTTGCGGCGATGAAGAAATTTTACGATGCAGGCGTGCAGACCACCTGCTTTATCTCGCCGATTTTCCCCGGAATCACGGACGTGAAGGCCATCGTAGAAAGGGCCAAGAAGCAGTGTAATCTGGTGTGGCTGGAGAATCTGAACCTGCGGGGCGACTATCGTGTACGGATCATGGAATGGATACATGAGAAGTACCCTGAGCTGGACGGCCTGTATCATGAAATCTACTCCAAAAAGTCCCGGGCCTACTGGACGGCCTTGGATGCGCAGATGCGGGAATACACTGCACTGGAAGGGATGCCGTATCTGCGGGACAACGACCAGCATCGTTCCGAATTCGGCCAGCCGCCGGTAGTCGTCAATTACTTCTACCATGAGGAAGTCAAAAAATCAGCAAAGAAATCATAGCGCATGGGCGCGCAAAACGTCCTATCCCGGTCATTGAATCCTCCCATGACCGGGATAGGACGTTTTGCCAAGGTATCATGGAGCATACTATGGTTGTTATTTCCGCGTACTTGATTTTAGAATAAGAAGAGGAGGACGGCCTCATCAGCCGGGAGCAGTTCAACGAGATTCCTCCCCATGTAGAGTTGTGGGAAATGATGGGAAAGGTCCTTCCGGAAGAGAGCGCTGCGATTCACAGATGGGATCACGTTTGCCAAAAGCCTCTGTTTCGGAATCAGCGGATTCCCTTGGGGTGGTACTTCCATAGAAATAGAAAACGCAGAAAACAGGTGGCAAACAATACGCAGAATATACGAAACGGCAGCCCGGGCTTTGGGCTGCCGTTTCAGCAGGAAGCTGTATTATACTTCAAACACCGCCTCAAACACCGCGCCGCCGTCATTCCGGACCCGTAGCGTCCCGTGCCGGGCCTCCGTGACGGCCTTGGCGATGGCCAGGCCGATGCCGTGCTTTCCGTCCTTCCCCTTATAAAAACGCTCAAACACATGGGGCAGATCCTCCTCTGCCACGCCGGGGCCGTCGTCCGCCACGCAGACGGTGATTTGGCCCCCTGCGGCGTGACAGCTCAGACGGATCTCTTTTTCCGCGTAGCGCACCGCATTGGAGATCAGATTGCCGAACAGCCGCTGCCCGTCCTGCTCGCGGATGGGCAGCAGGACGGGGGCTTCGTCAAAATCAAAGGAAAAGGTCAGGCCCTTTTTCTCCGCCTCCACGCGCTGCTCGGATACGCACAGGGACAGAACCTCCCGCAGATCCAGGGGCGACCCGTCCTCCTCCGGTCTGCCCCGCCCCATGCGGGACAGGTACAGAATGTCCTCCACCATGCCGCTGAGCTTGTCCGCCTGGGAGAGGATCACCTTTCCGGCGGTCTGCGGCTCGATCACCCCGCAGACGATGCCCTCTGCGTACCCCCGTATGGCGGTCAGGGGCGTGCGCAGCTCATGGGAGACGTTCTGGAAAAAGCGTTCCTGCTTGGTTTTCGCCTGGTCCAGCTCGCCCACCATCTGATTCATGGACGTTGCAAGCTGCTGCAGCTCCTGATCCCGGTAGTGCAGCGCCCGCTGCTGCAGGCTCCCGCCGCCGATGTCCGCGGCAAAGTCGGACAGCTCCTGCACCGGCTTGGCGAAGGATTTGGCGATGCGGCGGCTCAGAAGCACGGAAATCAGCACCGCAGCCAGGATCACGAGCAAGAGAATGACGTTGACCTGGCGGCTGAACGTCGTGATGGAGGTCACATCCGCGTAAATGAGCAGACGGTTCCCCGCCTCCACAGGGTCATCCAGCAGAGAGAAGGTATAGGTCCCGCTGTCCAGAGAGACGATTCGGCTCTTTGCGCCGGAGGACAGGCCTTTCGCATAGTCCGCCAGCGCCAGGGCGGCGGTCTCGCTGCCGCTGAGAACCGTCTCCACGGAGCCGTCCTCTCTCAGCACCGCGGCGCAGAACTCTGCGCCGGTCTCCCGGTCCGGCTTCCCGTCAAAATGCCGCGCCTCCTTCTGCCAGGGATTTCCGCTGCGCCGGTCGTCGGATACGCTTTGCATGACCTCCCCCAGGCGGGTGGAGACTCTGGAGCGGATGTAGCTGCGGACGGTAATATTGAACCCCAGCATCACCGCAAGCAGAATACCGCAGGTCAGGGCAATCATGGTCACGGACAGCCGGGTCCGGATCTGCCGATTTCGTTTCATTTTGACGCCTCCAGCCGGAAGCCGTAGCCCCATACCGCCGCAATCACCACGTCAAGTCCGGCCAGCTTCTGGCGCAGCCGGCGCACCGTGTCGTCTGTGGCCCGGGTTTCCACCACGGCCTCAAAGCCCCAGATGGCATTGAGCAGCTCCTCCCGGGAGACCGCCTGCCCCGCCCGCAGCATCATGTATTTCAATACCTCGTACTCGGTAGGGGTCAGCGCCAGGGGCTTTCCGGCGCCGAGAATGCTCCGGCGGTCCTCCTCCAACTCCAATTGGCCCACGCGGACGGTCTTCTGCGCCGGGGCGGTGTGCTTCTGGTGTTCAAAGTCCACCCGGCGCAGAATCGCCCGGACGCGCATCAGCAGCGCCATGGCGGAAAAGGGCTTGGTGATATAGTCGTCGCTGCCGAGACCCAGGCCCATGGCAAAGTCGTTTTCAGAATCCCTGGCGGTCAGCATGATAATGGGGACTGTGCTGATTTTCCGAAGCTCCGTGCAGATCGTGAAGCCGTCGGAGCCCGGCATCATCACGTCCAGGATGGCCAGCTCGCAGGGCTCCTGCAAAAATCGCGCCAGCAGCAGATCCCCCGTGGGGAAGTCCTCCACCGCATAGCCGTCGCTGATCAGGAAGGTTTGAATCATCTGGCGGATGTTGTCGTCGTCGTCCGCAACGTAGATGCGCTTTTTCCCGTTCGGCATATTGTTCCACCTCCGATGCTGCTTTTTTTCATTATAGCAGCGCGGGGCGGCAAAATCAATGAAAAACGGCGTTGGAGCCTGCCGCAATTCACACGAAGACCTTCGTGGGTTTTTCGTATCTTTCGACGCTGATTTCCGGGGACTTTCCGCGCTCTTCTATGCTAAACTTTCGGCAGAAGCTTCTCAGGAAGCAAACCCGGAAAGGAGTTGAGCGCATGAACCCCACAAGAATTGCTTTGATCCCGGCCTATGAGCCGGAGGAACCTTTGGCTGAACTGGCAAAGGCCATGGCGGACCGCGGCTTTCAGGTTCTGATTGTAGACGACGGCAGCGGCGAGGCCTACGGTCCGGCGTTTCAAGCCGCGGCGCCCTACGCCAGGCTTCTGCGTCACAAAAAGAACCGCGGCAAGGGCGCAGCCATCAAGACAGGTCTGAAATGGATCGGCGAAACCGCCGATCCGCCGTACACCGTGGTGACTGTGGACGCCGACGGTCAACATCTGCCGGAGGACGCAGCTCGCGTCTGTGCGGCCGCCGAGGCGGAGCCGGACGCTCTGATCCTGGGCGGCCGGCGCTTTGAAGGGAAGGTCCCCCTGCGCAGCCGCTTTGGAAACGGCGTCACCCGCTGGGTCTTCCGTCTGAGTGCCGGGGCGAAGGTCTATGACACCCAGACCGGACTGCGGGCCTTTTCCCACCGACTGCTTCCCGCGCTGCGGGAGGGAAAGGGCGAGGGCTACGAATACGAGATGAACGTACTGATGCAGTGGGCGCAGGAAAACCTCCCGCTGCGGGAGCTCCCGATCCAAACCGTCTATCTGGACCGGAATCGCAGCTCCCACTTCCACGCCCTGCGGGACTCCGTCCGCATCTATTGGGAGATTCTGAAGTTCTCCGCCTCGTCGTTTTTGAGCTTTGCGCTGGATTACAGCTTGTTCAGTCTGCTTTCGCTGCTCACCGGCAGCGTTGTGTTCTCCAACGTCGCAGCAAGGCTCCTCAGCGCCTCGGTAAACTACACGGTAAACCGAATGCTTGTCTTCGAAAGCCGCGCAGACATCCGGAAATCAAGCCTGCAATATGCGCTGCTTGCAGGCGCAATTCTGGCATTCAATACCCTGTGCCTGTGGGGGCTTGTGACGAAGCTGGGCATGAATCGCTATCTGGCAAAGCTTCTGGTGGAGGCGGTCCTGTTTGCCGTCAGTTATCTCGTACAAAAGCGTTGGATTTTTCGAAAAAAGGAGGTCGCATAACTGATGAATCATAGAAGGCTTCGTGTTGTCTGGACAGCGGCGAGCTGCCTGCTGGCGGTGCTGTTCGCAGGCTATGTGCTGCTGGACACCTTTCTCATCGCCCGTGTAAAGCAGACAGCCGCCGGGTCAAATCTGTCCATGTTCTCCTCTGAATCCAGGCAGACGCTCTCTTTCCAATCACCCCAGACGGTACAAGACAGCGAAGCGGCGTCCCCCCTGGAAACCCAGGCACTGCCGGCAGGCACCGAGAATGTGGTCTATTCCGATGAAAACATCTGCATCGCCATGACCCAATACCGGGAATATGACACCGATATCTACGTGGCGGAGGTGTGGCTGTCCTCGGCGCAGTACCTCAAAACCGCCTTTGCCGAGAACGCTTACGGCAAGAACGTGACCGCAAAGACCTCGGAGATTGCATCTCAGTGCGAGGCGATCCTGGCCATCAACGGCGACTATTACGGTGCCCGGGAGAGCGGCTATGTCATCCGCAATGGCGTGGTCTACCGGGACTACGGCTCCGGCAGCACGGATATTCTTTGCATCTACGCCGATGGAAGCTTTGCCATCACGAACAGCGCGGAAAGCTCGGCGCAGGAGCTTGTAGACGCCGGCTTCTGGCAGGCCTTCAGCTTCGGCCCCGGTCTGGTGGAAAACGGCGGGATCACCGTGGATCAGAACACCGAGGTGGGCAAGGCCATGGCCAGCAACCCCAGAACCGCCATCGGCCAGATCAGTGAGCTGCACTACGTTTTCGTGGTCTCCGACGGGCGAACCGAGCAAAGCGAGGGCCTATCCCTCTACGAACTGGCAGCGTTTCTGCAGAGCCTTGGTGTGCAGACCGCCTACAACCTGGACGGCGGCGGCTCGTCCACCATGGTGCTGATGGGTGAGGTGATCAACAACCCCACCACGGGCGGTAACCGTACCAAGGAAAGGAGTGTGAGCGACATTGTATACATCGGAACGACTTAACAGACAGCGCTTGCTGCACAGCCACGGCCTGCGCCTGCTCTTTGCAGCGGCGTTTACGGCCCTGTTTGGGGCAATCTATGAGCGTTTCAGCTTTGGCGTCTGGTCTTTTTGGATGGTCTACGCCTTTTTGCCCTTCCTTCTGGGCGGAATTTGGCTGCTTGTCCTGCCGAAGCGCAAAGCCCTCCCGGGAGAGCTCTTTCTGGGCCTTCTGGAGCCCGGTCTGGTCATGCTGACCCTGGGCTCGATCCTGGCCGGGGTGGTGGAGATCTATGGCACGGAAAACCGGCTGCTGTCGGTGCTTCCAATTGCCGGCGGCGTGCTGATTCTGGCTTCGGCCATTACTCGCGTGACCGCAGCGCGCCGAAAGCGCCTTCCGAAAAACGTGATCCGCACGACCAGCAACATCTACACGCACCTGGATTACAGCTCCAAAGTGGCTTCCGCAAACGCGATTCTTTCCTTGCTTGGCCCGACGGAGGAAAATGCGGACCTCCAACCCGAGGAGGTCCAGACTGTCGTTCCCGATGCCGTATGACGCAGTAGACTTTCTGCGGTCCGGAAACAAAGAAAACCCGCAAACCCTTGTCACATAAGGGTTTGCGGGTTCAGGGAAATGGTGCCGGTGGTGGGACTCGAACCCACACGCCATCGCTGGCAACGGATTTTGAGTCCGCCTCGTCTACCGATTCCAACACACCGGCAGGTCTGCAAATCAGCATTGGTATTATAGTACATCCCCGGCGGAAAAGCAAGCAGTTTTTTTGCGCCGAGGGATTTTTCTGCCCATAAAAGTTCTCTTTTGCATCCTGGGGGCCGGAGCAACGGCATTGCCGTGGAGCGCCAGCAGCAATCGGCGCAGACTGAGAAAGAGATTGACCAGGTGGGTAAACACATAGGTGAACAGATACCCCGCTATCCCGAACCCGGGCAGCAGCGTATACAGGAGCACCACGTCCAGCAGGTTAGTGAAGCTGTTGTACCGCACCAGGTACTGCTGCTGGCCCATTCCCTTTTGCAGGCCGTCCACCATCACATCCAAATACTTAAACAGCACGATCGGCGCAAACAGCCGCAGCAAATACCCCGCCCTGCCGCTGTGAAACAGCCGGGTACCCAAAGCTCCGCCGCCCAGCCACAGCGCCAGCGCCACACCGGCAGAGAACAGCACCGTGCCGCGCAGGCAGCGGTCCGCCAGGCGGAAGAGTCTGCGCCGGCTGCCGGAGGCCAGGCACCGGGCAATCTCCGGCACCAGCAGGTCCGACAGGGCATACAGGATTGCCGCCGGAAACAGCAGCACCGGGAAGACCATGCCGCACACGGTGCCATAGGAGGCCAGCGCGTCCCCACGGCCGGAATAGCGGCCCAGGCCGTAAGGGATTAAAAGCTGCTCCAGCGTGGACAGGCCGGAGCGCAAATTGTCGTTCAAGGCCAGGGGCAGGCTGCGGCGGAGCACCTCCCTGCCCAAGGCGCCGGCCCGGCCCCGGGCCTTGGCCCCCCTGCGATATACCCCATAGAGCAGCGCCCCGCTGAGCATGGCGCTGCCGTAGCTGCCCCCCACAATGGCCACGCACACCCGGCCCAGATCCGCCCCCGCCCACAGCAGAAGCAAAAGCGTCAGCCCGATGGAGACCAGCCGCTCCAGCAGCTCCACCGCCACCAGGCTGCGCACCCGGCCCCAGGCAGTGTAGCACCCGCTCATCACCCCGCACAGGCAGCCAAAGGGCAGCAGCAGGCCCAGGCAGCGCAGCGCCGGCACGGTGCGCGCATCCTCCAGCAGGGTGGTGCCGATGGCCGGCGCAAGCAGCGTGAGCCCCAGGCCCACTGCCCCGCTGACCCCCATGGCCCAGCCCAGGCAGGCCCGCAGGGCACTGTCCGCCCCGGCAGGGTCTGCCCTGCCCTGGGCCTCGGCCACCAGCTGCAGGGTGGTTACCCGGGTGCCGAAGCTGCCCAGGGTCATGGCAAAGCCGCTGACGGTGAGCACCAGCTGGAGAATTCCCATTCCCTCCGCCCCGATCCGCCCGGAGAGAAAGGACTGAAAGCCCACGGAAATCAGCCGCAGCGTCAATGCGCTGCCAATCATCAGCAGCGCGTTTTGCAGCAGTCTTCTTCCCCGCAGCACCGGATCACCTCCCCCCATGCAGAATATGCCCGGGCAAGGCCGGGTATGTCCGCCTTTTTGCGACGAAAGGTGTCCCCTTTCGCCCCGGGAAGCATAGAATGGACTGCGCCGGGCAAACCGGCGCACAGAGAGGAGGAATTCTTGTGGCAACCTTTACCAACCAGGCCACCCTGCACTTTAACGGCACGGTGGTCAGCTCCAACATCGTCACAGGGCAGGTGGTCTCTCCCCTGGCGATCACGAAAACCCCGGTGGTGGACACCTATTACGCGGGCGACTCGGTGACCTATGTGGTCAGCGTGGTGAACAGCGGCAGCCAGAGCTTTGAAGCGCTGACCCTGCAGGACGATCTGGGCGCCCTGCAGATCCAGGGCCAGCCGGTCTATCCCCTGGCCTATGTGCCGGGCTCAGCCCTGTATTTCGTGAACGGAACCAGGCAGCCGGCCCCCCAGGTCACCGGCACGGCCCCCCTGGAGATTGCCGGGCTCAGCGTGCCGGCGGGAGGCAGCGCCACGCTGATTTATGAGACCACCGTGACCGGCTTTGCCCCCCTGACCGCAGGCAGCAGCATCACCAACACCGTGGAGATTTCCGGCGACGGGGTGACCCCCCAGAGCGCCCAGGCGGTGATCACCATTCTGGAGGGGGCGGAGCTCACCATTGCCAAGGGCCTGTCCCCCACCACGGTGGAGGAAAACGGGATGCTCACCTACACCTTTACCATCCAGAACCGGGGCAATCTGCCCGCGGAGGAGGCGGACGGCCTGGTGATCACCGATCAGTTTGACCCCATTTTGCAGGATCTGGTGCTCACCGTAGGCGGGCAGACCGCCCAGAGAGGCGCGGATTACACCTATGACCAGGCCACCGGCCTTTTGACCACCACGGCCGGCCGGATCACCGTGCCGGCGGCAGTGTTTGCCCAGGACGCCCAGACCGGGCAGTGGCTGGTCACCCCCGGCGAGACGGTGGTGACCGTGCAGGGACGCATCAGCTGAGTGCCGCTGCCGGGGAGGGACATCCCCTCCCCGGCAGAAATAATCTTTGCTTTTCCCGGTCCGGTATGCTATAATGAGCTGAATCCATGCAGGCACAGAAAGAGAGGCACACAGGATGAAGCTGGGAACCTTGGAAATCGGCACCGGGGCGGTATTGGCGCCCATGGCCGGGGTGACGGATTACGCCTTCCGCACGGTATGTGCCAGGCTGGGGGCAGTGGTCACGGTAACGGAAATGGTCTCCGCCAAAGCCCTTTGCTTTCACGACTCCAAAACCCGCAGGCTGCTGCGGAAGAATCCCGGCTCGGTATGTGGGGTGCAGATCTTCGGCGCCGAGCCCGAAACCATGGCCCGGGCTGCCTGCCTGGCGCTGGAGGAATCGGGCTGTGACTTTATTGACATCAACATGGGCTGCCCCATGCCGAAGATTGTAAACAACGGCGAGGGCTGCGCCCTGATGAAGCAGCCGGCCCTGGCCGGGCAGATTATCAATGCCGTGTGCCGGGCGGTGGACGTGCCGGTCACGGTAAAAACCCGCAAGGGCTGGGACAGGGGCAGCGTAAACGTGGCAGAGCTTGCCCACGTGGCGGAGGACAACGGCGCGGCCGCCATTGCCATCCACGGCAGAACCCGCTCCATGCTCTACTCCGGCACGGCGGACTGGGACGTCATTGGCCGGGTGAAGCAGGCGGTGTCCATCCCGGTGATTGCCAACGGCGACATTGAATCGCCCCTGGCAGCCCGGCGGTGTCTGCAGCACTCCGGCGCGGACCTGCTGATGGTGGGCCGGCCCAGCTTTGGCGACCCATGGCTCTTTGCCCGGCTCAAGGCCGCCCTGGAGGGTCTGGATGCGCCCGAGCGCCCGCCCCTGGCCCAGCGGATGGAAACCGCGCTGGAGCAGTTCTATCTGGCCCTGGAGGACAAGGGGGAGCATATCGCCTGCCTGGAGGCCAGAAAGCATTTTGCCTGGTATCTGCGGGGCGTGGCCCGCTCAGGACAGTTTAAGCAGGAGATCTCTAAAATCTCCACTGAACAACAGGCCGTGGACATTGTCCGGGCCATACAGAGGGAATTACGATAATGGACGACAAAGACATTATCCGGCAGGTGTTGAACGGCGACAACGACGCCTTTGCCCTGCTGGTGGAGCGCTACCAGACCCGGCTGTACAACCTGGCCCTGCGCATGTGCGGCAACGAGGACGATGCCTTTGACCTGACCCAGGAGGCCTTTGTAAAGGCCTGGCGGAATTTGGGCAGCTTCCAGCAGGAGGCCGCCTTCTCCACCTGGCTGTTCCGGCTGACCAGCAACGTGTGCATCGACTTTTTGCGCGCAAAAAAGCGGCGGACCACCGTCTCCCTGACCATGCGGGAGGAGGACAGTGAAGACAGCCAGCTGGATCTGCCGGATCCCGCCATCTCCCCGGAGGAGGCTGTCATCCGGTCTGAGGACCGGCAGGCGCTGGCCCGGGCCATGAACGAGCTGCCGGTGGAATACCGGCAGATACTGACCCTGCGCGCCATTGACGACTTGAGCTACAGTCAGATTGCCCAGGTGCTGGAGCTGGAGGAGGGCACGGTGAAATCCCGCCTGTCCAGGGCCAGGGCCAGGCTGCGGGAAAAGCTGCTCTCAGGCGGGAACAAATCCGCTGCCCGTTCGTCTATCCATCAGAAAGGAAGGGATGCCAAATGACCTGTGAAAAAGCGCTGGAGCTGATCAGCGGTCATATCGACGGGGAGAACACCCCCGCCCAGGAGCAGGCCCTCCAGACTCATCTGCAGCAGTGCCCGGCGTGCCGGCAGTTGCTGGACGCCTGGTCCGCAATCGACAAAAATACCGCCGGCCTTGCCCAGGCCGCCCCGGAGGGGCTGAAAAAGGGCGTGATGTACCGCATCGGCCAGGAGGCCGGAACCATCCCTGTGAAAAAGCGCCGGTGGATCGGCCCGGGCACCGGCTTTGGGCTGGTGGCCGCGGTGCTGGTGCTGCTGGTGGGCCTGGACGTGATTCCCCTGAGAAGCCGGATGAAGGCCGACGAGGCCGCCCCCGCCCAGGCCGCCATGGAGCTGCCCGCCCCCCAGGAGACAGAGGCTGCCATGGAAGCAGCCGGCGCCAGGGCCCCCATGTACGATCGGTCGGAAGCTGAAGCAGAGTTTGCCCCGGAGGATACCGGGGACGACTTTGAAGTGCTGGAGGGCATTTTGGCAGAGGAGGGCGAGTCAATCTTTGCCGCCGAGCCGGACGTGCCGGTCACAGAGGACGATTTCTATTACGGCGGCGGGCTCTCTGTCTCAGCAGGCGGGTCGGAGTCTCCGGAGGCGTCGGTTCGCAAGCCGCAGACCCCGGAGGAGCTGCGCCCGGACTGCCAGGCTTTGAGCACCGAGCTTGCGGCCCCGGTGCTGCTGTATACCGAGTTTGGGCCGGAGCTGATTGACCTCCTGTCGGCCCAGGCGCCGGAGCTGGGGCAGCGGCTGGAGGAGGCCGACACTGCCCCCTGGCAGGAGGGCTATACTGTCTACACCACCGACTGCCAGACGGTGCTGGCTGTGCAGGAGTGGCTGCTGATGAATCTGCCCCACTCCATGGACATGACCCAGGAGGCCACTGCCGCAGAGAGTCAGCTGATGATCCGCTTTCAGGAGCTGGACCCCGAGAGCCGGTGCCTGACCACCATCATCACCCTGGACCCGGACGCACCGGCAGTGCAGTGGCCGGATTCCTGGATCGCGGGCTGGGCACAGCGGCTGCGCCTGGAGGAAAACTGGGCCCTGTTCTTCCCCACCCAGGACTATACGCCAAGCAGCGACGACCCCGCCCGGCTGATTCTATGCAATGGGCCATAATGCCGCACACCGGCGAAAACCGCCCGGTTTCCTTCATCAGCAAGGAAACCGGGCGGTTTTGGTCTGTAGCGCGCCGGCAAAGACTGTTTGCCCGGGGCTCAGCCCTCCGGGTTTGCCATAAACGCCAGCACCTGGGCGCGGCTTTGCAGGGCTGTGCCCGCCCCCACCGCCGTGGTGCAGATGGCGCCGCAGGCATTGGCAAAGCGGAGGGCGTCCTCGTCAGAGGCCCCGCGCAGGCGCTGGGCCGCAAAGCCCGCCACAAAGTTGTCCCCGGCGCCGGTGGCATCCACCGCTGCGATGGGATAGCCGGGCAGGGAAAGGGTTTGGGTGCGGTTTTTCAGCAGGCAGCCCTTTGCCCCCAGCTTGATCATTACCGTGCCCACGCCCCAGTCCAGGAACACGTCCGCCATCTCCTCCGGCCGGTCCTTGCCGGAGTAGTACCGCGCCTCGTCCTCGTTGGGCGTGAGATAGTCGATCAGCGGCAGGCTGCGGCGCAGCGCCTCCAGCCCCAGGACGCGGAAATTGGGCAGCTTGGTATCAGCGAACACCAGCTGGTTTGCCGCCTTCGCCGCGCTGAGCACGCTGTGGATAATCTCCGGATCGTCAAAGGGCGCACGAAACAGCGAACCGAGAATCAGTGCCCTGGCACAGGTGAACCGCTCCGGGCTCCGCTCCGGGTGGAAGTTGTAGCGGTGGGCAAGGTTGGTGATGGATTTGCGGGTGCCGTCCGGCCGGACAAACATGGTGGTCACCGGGGTGGGATGGTCGGGCTCCCACTGGATCAGGTCTGTGTCCACGCCGCTGCGGGACAGGGCCGCGCCCACCAGCTGCCCGGCGCCGTCCTGGCCCAGAGCGCAGAAAATGCCGGTGCGCAGGCCCAGCTTTGCCGCGGCCATGGCCTCATTGACTGCCTCTCCCCCCACGTTCAGGGTACCGGACTCCGCCCGATAACCGGAGGCGGAGATCGGGTTTGGGTCAAAGCCCCTGAGGATGGAGTCCACCAGGGCGGTGCCCACGCAAATCAGATCATAGGATTTCATAAGCTGCCTCCTTGTATGCTATGGTATTATCATGCTGCAAAGCGCGGAAAAGTCAAGTCTTTTTTTGTAAATTTCAAAAATCCGGATTCCTTGACAAGGGCCCCGGCGTCCCCTATAATAGGGTTGGCCGGACGCCATTTGCGCCGGCGAAACTATCACAGGCAGGTGTATCCGTTGAAAACCATACAGGTTGTGGCAGCAGTGCTGTGGGACGGAGCGCGGGTGCTTGCCACCCAGCGAGGCTACGGCGCCCAAAAGGGCGGCTGGGAGTTCCCCGGCGGAAAGCTGGAGCCCGGCGAGACCCCCCGGCAGGCCCTGGCCAGAGAGCTCCGGGAGGAGCTGGGGATTGAGGCTGAGGTGGGCGACTACCTGCTGACGGTGGAATATGACTACCCGGAATTCCACCTGCACATGGACTGTTATCTGGCTGCCGTGGCCGCGGGAAAACTGACCCTGCGGGAGCATTCCGCATGCCGCTGGCTGCACCGGCAGGAGCTGGATGCCCTGCCCTGGCTGCCGGCAGACCTGCAGCTTGTGGCCTATCTGCAAGCGCACTTTCCCGGCCGGGGGCACCGGTCTGCCGCCGGGGGCATACTGCCCTGCGTCAGCGTGGAGACCATGCGGGAGAGTGACCGGATCACCATCGAGAGCGGCACCCCGGGCCGGGTGCTGATGTACCGGGCAGCCTTGGGGGTGTTCCGGGCCGCGGACTGGAGCGGACGCACCGCCATTGCGGTGGGCGGCGGGAACAACGGCGGCGACGGCTATGCCCTGGCCTGCCTGCTGGCAGAGCATGGATACCGGTGCTGTGTCATCCGCCTTTCTCAAAAGCTGACGCCGGACAGCGCCCTCTTTGCGGAAAAGGCTGTGGAATTGGGTGTTGCCGCCGAAGATTACAGCCCTGGCTGCCTTTCCGGCTATGACACTGTGGTGGACTGTCTGCTGGGCACCGGGTTTCGGGGCGAGCTGCGGCAGCCCTGGCTGCAGGCTGTGACAGAAATCAACCACAGCAGTGCCCGGGTCATCAGCGTGGATATCAACAGCGGCATACACGGCGACACCGGCCAGGGGGCGCTGGCAGTGCGCTCTGATCTCACGGTGACCATCGGCCTGCTCAAGCGCGGCCTTCTCACCGATGCCGCCGGGAAACACATGAAACGGCTGGTGGTGGCAGACATCGGGATTCCGCCCTGCAGGCAGGAGTGGGTCGTCTGTACCGGGCCGGCGGCCATGGCCGCTTCTGGCGAGAATTCTCTCCCCTGCCCGGCCTGGCTGGACCCCGTGCCCATTGACGTGGGCAGCGAGACAAAGGAGGAATGGTTATGAACCGCAAGAGACTGGGACAGTTTCTCATCAGCGGTGTGTTCACCGCCTGCGCGGTGGTGATTGCCGCGCTGATTGACCTGGTGGCGAAGCAGGAGGCGAAGCAGGCCGACGCTGCCGAGCCCGCCCAGGAAACTTCTACATGAGAATCGCAGTACAGCCTGAAGGGCCGGCGCTTTTGCGCCGGCCCTTGGGTTTTATTTGGGAATTACTGCTCTTCGATGGCTCTGCCGTCGGCCACGAAGAAGGCTCTGGCAGAGGTGCCGTAGTTCATCATGGCCTTCATCATGGCCACCATGTTGGCGTTGGTGTTCTGGGTGATCTTCAGGTTGGCGTAGATCTCCGGGCTGCTGGCGTAGGTGTTGGAAATCACAGCCCCGGTCTGGTCCAGCACCTGGCAGGTGCCCAGAGACCGCATCTCCGCCGCATTCAGCACGTCCACGGTGACCATATAGCCCACGCTGGCGTTGTACAGGTCGCCCCAGGCAGTGCCCGGGATGTCCTTGGTCCGGGTGACGCCCTTCATGTCCACGTAGGTTGCCCGCAC
>DFIE01000064.1 GCA_002372735.1 Clostridiales bacterium UBA3705 | reverse complement strand
CCTCTTTGGCCGATCGCTGATCGGCCGCTACGGAGAGGGTGGTGCAGTTATCGGCACCATGGCACTCCCACAACCTTTTTGGCCGATCGCTGATACTCCGTGACTCTTCGAGTTCGGCCGCTACGGAGAGGGTGGTGCGTGCCTCTGCACTGTAACCTAGCGTACGCGTCGCTCCGTAGCGGCCGCTCATTGAGCGGCCATACCCCGGTGCGTACAACGAACTACTTTCCATACCCCGCAGCAGGGTGCGTACATCGGCACCATGGAATTACCGGAAACCTCTTTGGCCGATCGCTGATCGGCCGCTACGGAGAGGATGGTGCAGTTATCGGCACCATGGCACACTCCCGCAGCCTCTTTGGCCGATCGCTGATACTCCGTGACTCTTCGAGTTCGGCCGCTACGGAGAGGGTGGTGCGTACATCGGCACCATGGCACCCCCGGAAGACCTTGTAGCCGGTTCCTTGAGGGACTGGCTTCGCGTCTCAATCATCGCCGCCAAGTCGAAGGCAACACTTGCAACAGCATCTTTCAAAATCACGCCTGATAATATCGATCTATCACCCATTTGGAAGGATTGTTCTCAATATATTGCCATTTGGTCAGATAATCCTTTTCATCTCTGATGACATGGTCATAAAATGACCTCTGCCAAATGCCGGTGCCGATTTCTTTGGTAATCATAAATTTCCATCCGCGGATCTTACTGGAAATATTCTCCCCTTCCGCGTTCCGAATTAACATGTGTACGTGATTCGGCATAATCACGTAGTTTTCGATGCCGGGAATCGTTCTGGCGTAGCGGTCAGCGGTCTGCCCGATTCGGGATAATTCAATGTGCGGACGATCTGTTTCTGTTTCAGGAGACAGGATTTTGCCCAAGAGATTCTTACGCCCCTCCACACAAATCGTCACAAAAACCGTGTTGCCCCTTGTGTAATCATATTTTTGCAGACGAGCCGGCTTTCTGTCGATAATCTGTCCCATGGTGTTCTCCTTCCTGCCTTTCCTGCACCACAGCGCGTTGACGCATACACCGCTCCGTTGACGCACGTGCCGCTCCGTTGGCGCACGCACCGCTCCGTTGACGCACGCGTCGCTCCGTTGACGCACGCGTCGCTCCGTTGGCAGACGCGTTGCTCCGTTGGCGTACGCGTTGCTCCGTAGCGGCCGCTCATTGAGCGGCCATACCCCGGTGCGTACAACGAACTACTTTCCATCCCCCGCAGCAGAGTGCGTACATCGGCACCATGGCACTCCCGCAACCTCTTTGGCCGATCGCTGATCGGCCGCTACGGAGAGGGTGGTGCAGTTATCGGCACCATGGAGTTACCCGCAACCTTTTTGGCCGATCGCTGATCGGCCGCTACGGAGAGGGTAGTGCGCGCCTCTGCACTGTGACCTTGCGGACGCGTCGCTCCGTAGCGGCCGCTCATTGAGCGGCCATGCCCCGGTGCGTACAACGAACTCCCTTCCACGTTTCGCAACAGGGTGCGTACATCGGCACCATGGAGTTACCGGAAACCTCTTTGGCCGATCGATGATCGGCCGCTACGGAGAGGGTGCTGCGGAGAGGGTGGTGCGCGCCTCCGGGTCAGTCCTTGTGCCCTTCATCGGTGCGGCGGTCGGTGAGGCGGCGGGCCAGCTTCCAGAAGACGTACCGCAGGGGCAGCAGCACCAGCTGCAGCAGCTGCACCGTCCAGAACAGGCCCGGCCTTTGCCACAGCAGCCCCAGCCCCGTGGCCCCGATGCCCAAAAGCAAATACCGGGCCGCCAGACGCAGATAGTCCGTCACCCAGTCCAGCCGCCGGCCCGGGAACACCCACAGGGCGTTCACCAGCAGGCTCACCACCCCGCTGGCCAGCCCCACCAGGGGCACGCTCAGCCAGCACCGGTCCCAGCCCGGGCCGCTGCTCACCAGCGCCAGCCCCACCTGGGCCAGCACCGCCCCGATCACCGACCCCCGGGCCGTGGTGAACAGCCGCCGGTAGATCCGCAGGGTGTCCTTCCGGGGATGGAAATGGGTGGCCGCGTTGTTGTCAAAGTAAATCGTCCGGATGGGCGTGGTGCGGATGGGCACCCCCAGCTTGTGGGCGTAGTAGAGCATGTTCATCTCGTACTCGTACCGGTCCCCCTTGGCCTCCAGCAGCCAGGGGATCTGCTCCACCGCAAACCGCCGCAGGCCGGACTGGTTGTCCTTGAAATACCGGCCCGTCAGCAGGGTGAACACCACCCTGGAGGTGTCGTTGCCCAGCTTGGAGAAAAAGGGGATGTCCCGGCCCAGGTCCCGCTCGGTGAGAATCAGAGCGTGCTCCGCCCCCTCGGCCCGGGTCAGCCGCAGGATGTCCTCCGGGCTGTGCTGGCCGTCGCCGTCGGCGGTGATGAAATGGGTGCAGCCGGGAAACAGCTGCTCCAGCTCCGCCATGCCCCGGCGCAGGGCCGCCCCCTTGCCGGTGTTGCGGGGCTGATGGACCACCTTGGCCCAGGTCTCCGCCCGGGCAAAGATGGGCCCGTATTCCGGCCCGCTGCCGTCGTCCACCACCAGCAGACCCACCCCCTGGCCCGTCAGCTGGGACAAAAGGGTCAAAAGCCGCTCATTGGGCTGGTAGGAGGGGATGATCACCACTTCCATGTTCTGTCCTCCGTAAGCGCTCAGTCAAGCGCATTATAATACTCTAAAATCAGACCCATCAGCTCCTGGTTGGGCCCGTCGCCGTCAAAGAGCAGATCGGTGTGGCCGCTCTGCCCGGGCCTGCCGTAGAGCAGGCAGCGGGGGTCCTCCGCCCCCAGGTGGGTATACAGCGCCTCGCTGCCGATGATGGCATCGGCGCTGCCCTGGATCACCAGGGCCGGCACCGGGCTGCGGCGCAGGCAGTCCGCCGCCTGCCGGCCGGTGAGCTCCGGGCCGAAGAGCAGGCTCTGCCAGGCCCACAGAAAGGGCACCCCGGCGTAGGCCGCCACCCCCACCCGGTCCAGGGCCAGGGAGAGCTCGGTCTCCAGGGCGCTGTTCACGGCGTTCACCGTGACCAGGCCGTCCACGTCCTGCCGGTCATGGAGCACGCAGCAGGCGGCGTAGCCCCCCTGGCTGTGGCCCAGCAGCACCAGCCGCCGGTGGCCCAGGCGGTTTTGCCCCGCCAGATAGTCCAGCGCCCCGTTGAGATCCCGCACCGCCTGGCAGAAGCCCACGGTGCCGGCGCCCTGGCTGCGGCCGCAGCCGGTGGGGTCATAGGCAAACACCGACCAGCCCCGCTGCCGCAGCCATTCCAGCTGGGGGCCGTAGGCCGCCGCCGTGCTGTGAAAGCCGGGGCAGACCACCACCAGGCCCCGGGCGTCCGAGGCAGGCAGATAGTAGCCCTGCAGGCGGTTGTCCCCCACCCAAAAGCTGTGCGTCTCCGCCCCGGGCAGGGCGCCGCTGCCCTCCCAGCGGGAGAAGATCGCCCGGTAGACCGCCCCGGTGGCCCCCAGCTGGAGCACCAGCAGGGCCGCCAGCACCAGCGCTATGCGGCGCAGTGTCCGTCCACGCTTCAAGGCCGGTCCCTCCCCCTTCAAAATTACCCAAAGGATGTGTTGTGATGAATTCCGTATTTCTCCCCGACCGGGCGTATCCCGCCGCCATGGCCGAAATCCAGGCCCGGCTGGCCGCTGTGGCCGAGACCGGCACCCTCCTCACCCCGGACGGCGTACGCCTGGCCTGGGTGCGGTACCCCCTGGCCGGAGCCGGGCGGGTGCTGGTGCTGGTCCACGGATTTACCGAGTTTTACCGGAAGTACGAGGAGATGATCTGGTTCTTCCGGCAGATGGGCTACGCCGTGGTGAGCTATGACCAGCGGGGCCACGGCCTGTCCCAGCGGCTGGCGGAGGACCCTGCCCTGGTCCACGTGGACCGGTTTGGGCACTACGCCCTGGATCTGGACCTGGTGATGCGGCAGCTGGTGCTGCCCATGGGCCTGCCGGTGGATCTGTACAGCCACTCCATGGGCGGGGCGGTGAGCCTGGAGTATCTGGCCTCCCACCCGGGGGTGATCCGCCGGGCGGTGCTCTCGGCCCCCATGCTCTGCCCGGTCACTGCCGGGGTGCCCCGGCCTGTGGTCCGGCTGGCGGCCCGGTGGGAGGCAGCCCGCCGGGGCTGGCGGGCAAAATTCTCCCACCTGGAGGATTACAACCCCAACCCGGCCTTTGAGACCGGCACCTCTACCAACCGGCCCCGGTTTGACCGCCACCTGGCCCTGCGGGCCGCGGAGCCCCGGTACCAGCAGGGCCCGGCCACCAACCGGTGGATTTACGAGTCCACGGGCCTGGTCCGGCCGCTGCTGCGGCAGGCCCGACAGGTGGAGCTCCCGGTGCTGCTGCTGCTGGCGGAGCAGGACGGGGTGGTGCGCACGGATTTGCAGAAAAAGCTGGCCCGGGCCCTGCCCCATTGCCGCGCCCTGTGGCTGGCAGGGGGCCGGCACACCCTGTACGACGCCGACGACCCGGTGCGCACGGCCTATTACCGGGCCATGGAGGAATTCCTGGCCCCCGAGTGAGGCCTGCGCATATACTACCTTTTATGGTATCATAAACCCGCCGAAAGTGCAAGCGGGAATTGCCCACCGCCGACACGGCGGGATACATACGCGCCTCTCCGTAGGGGCGGATGCC
>DFIE01000142.1:4154-4575 GCA_002372735.1 Clostridiales bacterium UBA3705 | reverse complement strand
CCACGTGGAGGCACAGGGCCTTGATGACCCCGGAGGTCTTGGCCTTCAGCTGCCCCGCCATGGGCTGGTAGGTATCCGGGGTGAAAAGGCGGCCCGCCTGCTTCAGGGCGGTGATCTGGTCATAGGCCTGCTCCAGCTCGGCAGGCGTGGTCTGGTCGGCATACTTGGCGGCAAGCTGTGCCACCAGGGCATCCCGGCCCACGGTCTCATAGCCGCCGATCAGATCGTAGGCGATCTCATCCACCACGTGGATGGAGCCGGAGCACACGTCCAGGACAATGTTGTAGCCGTTGAGTTGGAATTGATGTATCATAAGCGTCTCCCATAACAGGAAAAATGCCGCCGATGGACGGCGGCATTTTGACCCGTTGCGTTTACTTGTTCTCGTTCTCGCAGTTCTGGTTGGCGATGCCGCAGCTGG
>DFIE01000142.1:0-4140 GCA_002372735.1 Clostridiales bacterium UBA3705 | reverse complement strand
TGAGGCACTTCTCGCACTGCTGGTTGGCAACACCGCAGGAAGTTTTGCAGGCGCTCTGGCAGGAAGTCTGGCATTCGCCGCAGCCGCCGTTCTTGGCGCTCTGGCAGAGATTACGGGTTTCAAGAGTGGTGATCTGGATCATGGTAGTTCCTCCATCGAATTGTTTACCGGGTGATTATACCACAGGAATACGGGAAAGTCAAGGAATCACAGCACGTTATCCAGCGGCTGGCCGCAGCCGGGGCACACCGTGGTGACGTTGGCGTCGTAGCGGAAGCCGCAGTTGTTGCAGAACCGGATCACCGGCGCTGCGGCAGGCTGGGGCGCAGCAGGCTGGGCCACAGGGGCATAGGGCGGCACATAGGGCTGGGCAGCGGGGGCCGCGGGACGGACCTTCTTGGCCGGGCGCTCCCGGTGGGGCAGAGAGGATTCAAACACGGAGCGGGAGTTGTCGCCCTTCAGCCCCTTGTTGATGTCCATTACATTCTGCACCAGCAGCACCAGCATCATGCTGAACTCGTACGCCAGCCGCAGGACGATGGGCAACAGGATCATCATGGCCAGGCCCGTGAGCAGGCCGCTCCAGAAGGTGTACCAGTGGCCGATGCCGGAGAACAGCATAAAGAAGCCCACCAGGATCGACGCCAGGGTGCTGAACATGTACAGGCACTTGAGCACCATTTCGACATACAGCTGCTTGAAGTGGAAGAAATCGTGCACCATCTGCAAAAACGGGGGCAGGTGTCCGTCCTTCCGCTTGGGCATGACCAGGATGAACAGCACAATGGTGCCCGCCAGAGCCAGAACCAGGCCAATGATCGTTAACACGTTAGATACCATTTGAATCTCCTCCTTCATTTTTTATCAGGATGGTTTCATGGTAGCACATTTTGCCCCATTATGCAAGGGATTTTCCCGCCAAAGGGGGCGTTTTTTCAGCCCCAGCCGGCGTCTTCGATCTCGCGGCCCTTTTTGCGGGTCATCAGGTCGCTGAGACTGGAGCCCACCGGCGCCCCCTCGTAGAGCACGCGGTAGGCCGCCTGGGTGATGGGCATCTCCACACCGATGCGGTCAGACAGCAGCTTGACAGCCTTGGTGGCGTAGTAGCCCTCTACCACGGCGCCCACCTCCTTCATGGCATCCTCGGGGGTCATGCCGTTGCCGATGAGGATCCCGGCCCGGCGGTTGCGGGAGTGCATGGAGGTGCAGGTAACGATGAGGTCGCCGATGCCGGTAAGACCGGCAAAGGTGTCGGTCCGGGAGCCCAGCTTCATGCCCAGGCGGGCCAGCTCGGTGAGGCCGCGGGTCATCAGCAGGGCCTTGGTGTTGTCGCCGTAGCCCAGGCCGTCACACACGCCGGCGCACAGGGCAATGACGTTTTTCATGGCGGCGCCCAGCTCCACACCCACAGGATCGGAGGAGGTGTAGACCCGGAAGTGCTCGTTCATAAAGACCTCCTGCACAATCTCTGCCAGGAGCTGCTCCTCACAGGCCGCCACCACCCCGGTGGGAACCCTGCGGCTGACCTCCTCGGCATGGGAGGGGCCGGACAGAACCACCACCTTTTTGCCGGTGACCTCGGTTATAATCTCGGACATCCGCTTGCCGGTATCGGGCTCAATGCCCTTGGTGGCGGAGACCAGGACCACGTCCGGCCGCAGGTAGGGGGCAATTTTCTCGGTGGTGGAGCGCACGGCAAAGGAGGGCGGCACTACCACCACCAGGGTGCAGTCCGCCACGGCGGCGGGGTCTGCGGTGTAGTGGATATCCGCCGGCAGCTTCACCCCGGGGAGGAAGGGGTTTTCCAGCGTGGCGGCCAGGTTGTCGCTCTCCGCTTGAGAATAGGAAATCAGCGTGAGCTCGTGCCGGTTTTCATGCAGCAGCAGGGAGATGGCGGTTCCCCATCCACCGCTGCCGACGACTGCTATTTCCATAGTGATCGGTCCTTTCTGTGTTCGGCGAGGATTTCTGCAGCCAGTGGGGCGAAGCCGGAGGCCCGCCGACCCATGGCTGCGTGAGATAATCAGCGGGTTATTGGACCAGGGCCTTCACTCCCCGGTCGTAGTTGGACAGGGCGGTGCGGATGGCGGCAGTGGTGCCGGCGGCCTTGATGTCGTTATACAGCACGCTGGTAACACCCCACCAGTCTTCGGGGATCTGCCCCTGGGGCACCGCATAGGGCGACTGGTCTACCAGGGCCTTCAGGGCGGGATAGCTCTGGATCTGGGGCAGGCTCTGTGCCGCGGTGTTGGAGGGCACCCAGGAGACCTGCTGGTACCGCTCCACCTGGCAGCGCTCCCCGGTGAGATACCGGGCCAGCTCATGCAGAGCCGCCTGGCGCTTGGCGTCGGCCTGGGGCTTGATGCCCAGCAGCTTGCAGCCGCTGAAGGAGCCCATGTGGCGGCTGGTGCCGCCGGCGTTGAAGTACGGCATTGCCGCCACCCCCAGCCGGGAGCCCAGGATGCTCACCGCCTGGTCATAGTCCCAGGTGCCGGAGACCACAGCCCCCGCGCCGGAGGAGAACTGCGCCACAGAGGAGCTGTTGACAAACGCGCCGGAGCTGATCAGCCTTTGCATGGCCTGGGCGGCGTTGATGCCGGCGGCGGAGTTGTAGGTGTCCTCCACGGCGGTAAACTTGCCGTCGGGGGAAACCGTCCACCGGGACACGCACCCCGCGCCGAAGAAGAACGCCGCGGAGTACCAGCCGGAGGACAGCTCCATGGCCACCTTTTTGCCGGCGGCGCGGCAGTCGGAGACAATGGCGTCCAGGCTGGCGGGGTTCTTTACCACGGTTTTGTCATAGTACAGGAAGTAGCCGTTATCGGCCGTCATGGGGTAGGCGTAGAGATTGCCGTCCTTGGCGGCGGCGCTGAGTACGCTGTCTACGTTGGCGGAGGAGACCTCCTTGGCCACCGCCTCGGGAATTTGGGACAGGGCCCCGCCGTGGAGCAGCATGGAGAACTGGTCCTGGGGGAACAGGAACAGGTCCGGCCGGGCGCCGGCATAGGTGCCCAGCACCGTGGTGCCCATGTTGCTGAAGGTGCACTCTTTGAAGCTGGCGTTGATGCGGATGCCGTAGGTGTTGGCAGCGTTGAAGTTGGTGATCTGCTGCCGGGTCAGGGGGATGACCTCCCCGGTGGACCAGATGGTAATGCTGTAGGTGCCGGCCAGATCCTGGGCGGCGTTGTTTTTCAGCTCCACCCGGTACAGGAAGGTCACCACCTGGCCCCGGGTGCAGCCCTGGTTGGGGCCGAAGCGGTTGGGGGTGATGCCGTTGGTGATGCCGTTGGAGGCAGCCCAAAGCACCGGGTTGTAATAGTAGTCTCTGGGGGTGATGTCCCCAAAGGGGTTGTCGCTGACGCTGTGGCCGGGGGAGCCTGCCGCCCGGTACAAAAAGGTGACCACCTGGCCCCGGGTGCAGGCGTTGTCCGGCCCGAAGCGGTTGGCGGTAACGCCGTTGGTGATGCCCTTCTCCACCGCCCAGAGGACGGCCTGATAGTAGTAGGCGGACCTGCTGACGTCTGTAAAGGGAGAGGCGCCGGTCTTGGGGGTGGGGCAGCCCGCCGCCCGCCACAGGAAGGTGACGATCTGGCCCCGGGTACAGATCCGGTCCGGACTGAAGGTGGTGGCACTGGTGCCGTTGGTGATCTGCGGGGTTTTGGACACGGCCCACTGCACCGCCGGGGTGTAATAGGCGTTTTCCGGCACGTCCGTAAAACCGGACACCGCCCAGGCCGAGGGCAGACAGCCCACCGCCAGGGCGCACACCAAAACCATGGCGCAAAGCCGGAGCAAAGAACGGGATTTCATCATGGCAGGATCCTTTCCCTCAGGATTTCTTTTTGTGGAAGCTGAACCGGTTTTCCTTGCCGGCCAGCAGACGCTTGATGTTGCTGCTGTGCATCCCCAGGGCCAGGGCCGCCAGGCACACAGAGAGAATGACCAGCATGGGCGTCTGGTAGCAGCGCCACCAGAACAGGAAGGGGTAGATGATGCAGCAGATCACAGAGCCCAGAGACACATACCGGGTAAGGGCCACCACCAAGATGAACACCCCCAGCAAAATGACAATGAGCTGCCAGCCCATAAAGGCCGCCAGGGTGCCGCAGGTGAGAATGCCCTTGCCCCCCTTGAAGCCGA
>DFIE01000044.1 GCA_002372735.1 Clostridiales bacterium UBA3705 | reverse complement strand
GGAGACGGAGATCAAGGTCTACTCCAACCGGCCGGAGGTGCGGCTGTATGTGGACGGCGCCCTGGTGGGCACGCAGGCGGGCAGCACCGTGTTCCGTTTCCGGGTGCCGCTCACCGGCGAGCACCGGGTCCGGGCCGAGGCGACGGGCTGTGAGGATTCCATGGTGATCCGCCGGGTGTCGCAGCCCGATGAGGACTATATTTTCAACAAGGCCGCCTCCACCGTCACCAACTGGTTTGACGCCGATGAGATCGACCCCAGCTGCTTCTCCATCCAGGACACCCTGGGGGAGATCCGCTCCCATCCCCAGGCCGGGGCCATTGTAAACGCCATGATGGCCAAGGGCGCCTCTGAGCGGGGCGACGTAGCCGAAGCGGTGAAGGACAACCCCGCTCTGCAGCGGATGATGGCCCGCATGACCATGCTGAGCCTGCTCAAGCAGGGCGGCGCCGACGAGGAGAGCATAAAGCAGCTCAACCGTGTGCTACAGGGGATCAAAAAATGAAAACAGGCGTACAACAAATCATGCTGGGCACAGTCACCGGCAGCGAGACCAAGGCCCGCCAAACCCTGCAGCGCATCAAGGCCGCCGGCTACGACGGGCTGGAGCTGAACCGGTTTATGATTCACCCCTCCTCTCTGATGGTCCGGCTGATGACCCGGGCCGCCGGCATGCCCACCGGCAAGGGCGGCAAGCTGGACTGGAAGGCCCTGCTGGAGCAGAGCGGTCTTGAGGTGCTCAGCCTCCACGCGGACCTGGGCAGCCTGGAGCGGGAGCCGGAGGCCGTGGCCAGGGAGGCCCTGGCCCTGGGCACCGACACGGTGGTCATCACCGGCATGTACCGCTTTGACTACGGCGATGAGGCCGCTGTCCGGGACCTGGCGCGCCGTCTCAACAGGGCCGGCGCGGCCCTGAAGGCCCAAGGGCTGGAGCTGCTTTACCACAACCACAACGTGGAGCTGCTGCAGGTGAAGCCGGGCCTGCGGGCCTATGAGGTGCTGATTGAGGACACAGATCCCGGTGAGGTGAGCTTTGAATTTGACAGCTACTGGTTCACCCACGGGGGCGCGGACGCCGCCGCCTGGATGCGCCGGCTGGGCAGCCGGATGAAGCTTTGGCACGTCACCGACCGGGGCAGCCGGCAGTCCGGCCCCGCCATGACCCCCATTCTGAAATGCGACAGCGTGGAGCTGGGCACGGGGAGCATGGATCTGGACGGGCTGCTCTCCGCGGCCCGGGACTGCGGCGTCCGCGCCGTGGTGCTGGAAAGCCACAAAAACTGGATCGACAACGACCCGCTGAAGAGTCTGGAGCGCAGCGCACAGTGGCTGCGGGAGAGGGTGTAACATGGAACTGCTGCAAAACAAGCTGCCCGCCGCCTGGCGGGCCAAGTGGATCAACCCCGAGCCTGCATGCGCCGTGCAGGGCCGGCAGCCCGCCTCGGTGCTGCGCAAGCGCTTTTCCCTGGATGCCACTGACGGCGCCATCCTTTATATCACCTGCCACGGGCTGTATGAGGCCCGGCTGAACGGCCGCCGGGTGGGCGATTTCGTCCTGGCCCCGGGCACCGGGGACTATGCCAAGCGGCTGTGCGTACAGGCCTACCCGGTCAGCGCCCTGCTGCAGCCGGGCGAGAACGAGCTGACCGTCACCCTGGCGGACGGCTGGTGGCGAGGCAGCGTGGGCATTGACGGGCTGCAAAACTATTACGGCAAAGACCTGGCTCTGCTGTGCCAGCTGGAGCTGGACGGCGCCCCCGTCCTGTGGTCTGATGAAACCTGGCAGGCCAGCCAGGAGGGCCCCACCCGGCAGAACGACCTGCAGCAGGGAGAGACCTATGACGCCCGGCGGGAGGAGATCACCCTGTGGCACGGGGTCACCCCGGCCGACTTTGGCTATGCCAACCTGGCCCCCACTGAGAGCGTCCCTATTTTGGAGCAGGAGCGCTTTGCGGGCAAACTGTTCACCGCCCCCAACGGCGAGAGAATCATTGACTTCGGCCAGAATCTGTCCGGCTGGGTCCAGCTGCGCCTGCACGCCCAGGTTGGGCAGCGGATCACCCTGTGGCACGCAGAGACCCTGGACGAGAACGGCAACTTTACCCAAAAGAACTTTGACCCCGGCGACCGGAACAAAAACGGCATCCCCCAGCGGGTGGACTACATCTGCAAGCAGGGGGAGAACCTGTGGCACCCCCGGTTTTGCAGCTTCGGCTTCCGCTACGCCAGGGTGCAGACCGACGCGGATCTGTCCGGGGCGGAATTCACCGCTGTGGCGGTCTACTCTCAGATGGCCCGGACCGGCTTTTTTGAATGCGGAAACCCGGACGTGAACCGGCTGTTTGAGAACAGTCTCTGGTCCATGCGCTCCAACTTCTGCGACATTCCCACAGACTGTCCCACCCGGGAGCGGGCGGGCTGGACCGGGGACGCAGGGGTCTTTGCCCCCACGGCGGTGTATCTGATGGACTGCCGCCCGGTGCTGCGCAAATGGCTGGGCGAGTGCCGCCTGGCCCAGGGTGAGGACGGCCTGGTGCAGAACATCGCCCCGGTGAACAACAGCGGCAGCATGATCTCCAACCTGCTCCAGGGCTCCGCCGGGTGGGGGGACGCCTGCATCCTGGTGCCCTGGGCCCTGTACCGGGCCTATGGGGATAAGACCATCCTGGCGGAGAACTACGACATGATGTGCCGCTGGCTGGCCTTTACCCAAAAGCGGGCCCAGAAGACCCGGCTGCAGAATCTGCGCAACCCCTGGCACAAGTACCTGGCGGACCAGGGCTTCCACTTTGGCGAGTGGTGCCAGCCCGACGTGGACAACGGCGCCGCCATGAAAAAGTCCATGCTCTCCGGCTGCCCCGAGGTGGCCACCGCCTATTATTACCGCTCCGCCTCCCTGCTGGGAGAGATTGCCGCCATTCTGGGCCGGCCGGAGGACGCCGCCCGGTACCGGGACCTGGCCGAGAAGGTCAAAAAGGCCTATCGCTACACCTGCACCGAACAGGGGCAGATCCGCTCCAAGCGGCAGTGTGATTACGTCCGGCCCATCGCCTTTGGCCTGCTGGAGCCCGACGAAGTCCAGGCCGCCGCGGATGCCCTGAACACCCTGGTGGAGGAAAACGGCTTTCATCTGAACACCGGCTTCCTCTCCACCCCGGACCTGTGCCGGGTGCTGGCCGACCACGGCCACGTCTGCACTGCCTACCGCCTGCTGCTGCAGCCGGAGTGCCCGGGCTGGCTCTACGCCGTGCAGCGGGGGGCCACCACCATCTGGGAGACCTGGGACGGTATCCGCCCCGACGGCACCGTCCACGACTCTTTGAACCACTATTCCTACGGCGCTGTGACCGGCTGGCTCTTTGACGGGGTGTGCGGCATTCGCCTCCACGCGGGCGATCTGACCCTGCAGCCCAAGCCGGACCCCTCCCTGGGCTGGGCCCGGGCAGAGTGGCGCTCCCCGGTGGGGCGGATCTGCAGTGCCTGGGCTTACCACGGTGACAAGCTGTGCTTTGACTTTACGACCCCTGTGCCGGCCACAGTGCGCCTGCCGGACGGGACGTCCTGCCAGATTGAAAAAGGAGATTCTCATTATGAACTATCTTTGTAATCCCCTGAACGTCAATTACCGCTATCAGTTCAACGCCGATCCCCG
>DFIE01000117.1:1290-4171 GCA_002372735.1 Clostridiales bacterium UBA3705 | reverse complement strand
GAAACTGCCACCGCACCGGCCAGGCCAGAACCCAGCCCGCCACAGACCCGGCCCAGGGCCACACCAGGCCCACCAAGGCGCAGCCCATGCCGCCCACAAAGCAAAGCGGCAACACCGGCAGAATCAGCACATTGGCCGGAATAGACCAGATGCCCAGGCTGCCAAAGGTGAGCAGGGTGATGGGAATGGTAAACACCTGGGCGCCGAGGGTGGCACACACAATTTGCAGCACCCGGCGCAGCAGCCCCGCAGGCTTGCCGCCCAGGCGCTTGGAGTGGATGGCCCTGTCGATGCTCTTTTGGGCCGTCAAGGACGTGTACAGCGGGCCGGTGCACAGCAGCAGCCCCGCCATTGCCCCAAAAGAGAGCTGGAAGCTGGTATTGGCAATGGCCCAGGGGTTCAAGGTGAGAATCGGCAGCATGGCGGCGCTCAGGGCCGTGGCCATATCGTTGCGCCGACCCAAAAGGGGGGCCAGCAGCACCAGGGTCTGCACCACCGCCGCCCGAATCACCGAGGGCGAAGCCCCGGTGAAGAGCACAAAGAACCACAGCACAGGAATGCCGCATACAGAGGCCGCCACAGGCTGCCTGCCGGTGAGCGCAAACACGGCCAAGAGCAGGATGGACACGTGCATACCGGAGATGGCCACCGTGTGGGACACCCCGCAGGCAGAGAAATCCTGCTTGACCCTCTCGGGCAGAAGGGACCGGTCCCCGGTGAGCAGGGCCCGGAAATAGCCCCGGGTGTCCTCCGGCATGACCCGGTCAATGGAGCCCTGCAGCGCGTGGGCCGCAGCAGCGGGCAGATCCCGCAGCGCCAGTCTTTCGGCAGGCTGAACGGTAAAGTCCTGCTTGACTGAGCAGGACAGCAGAATGCCCCGGCTCTGCAAATACAGGGTTTGATCCCCGGCGCTGTCCCGGTCAGAGCGGCGAAGACTCCCCTTGGCCAGGAGCCGGTCACCGGGGTGAAGATCCGGCGTCTGTTCATAAAAATACAGCATAGCAGGCACCTGTCGGCCGGCAACGTCCACCCGGGCCTCCACACTGCTGCCATTTCTGGTTGGGATAGGGTAGGAGGAAATCCTGGCGGAGATCTCCCCTGTCTGCTCCAGGTTATCATACACCGGGCGCAGGAACAGGGCCTCGTAGCCCCAGGTCCAGACAAACCCCAACACCAAGCCGGCACAGACTATGCGGGCCATCTTTCCCCTTCTGCCGGTGAACAGCAGCAGCATACCAAGCAGCAAGGCGCACACCGCCCCGGCATAGGGCCGCCAGGCCGGGGGCAGCAGATAGACGGAGACCGCACAGGCAGCCGCGTCACCCAGTACAAAGAGCATCAGCTTGCGCACGGCGATCCCCCCTTCCCCGGATACGCAGGGTGGGCTGCCGGGGCAGCCCACTCATTGCGGCGTGTCAGTTGAAGCTGCCAAGCTCCTTGCCTGCCAGCACATGGAAGTGCAGATGGTGGACCGTCTGGCCCGCACTGGGGCCGCAGTTGGTCACCACCCGGAACCCTTCGGCAAAGCCCAGTTCCTTGGCCAGGCGTGCAATCACAGCATAGATATGCCCCACCAGTGCGGCGTCGGTCTGGTCAATCTCTGCCGCGGAAGCCAGGTGCTTCTTGGGCACCACCAGGAAATGGGTGGGTGCCAGTGGGGCGATGTCATAAAAGGCAAAGCAGAGCTCGTCCTCATAGACCTTGCGGGAGGGAATCTCCCCCGCGATGATTTTGCAAAACAGGCAGTCGTTCACAGTGTGTTCCTCCGTTTCAGATCAAATCAGCTGGTCCAGAGTCTCCAGCCGGGCCTTCAGGGCTGTAATATCCTTGCAGCCGCCCATGGCGGAGTCGGGCTTGCCGCCGCCGCTGCCGCCGCAGGCGGTGCAGATGGTCTTAACCAACTGTCCGGCTTTGACCCCCTGCTTCACGGCGTTTGCTCCGCACACAGCCAGGACGGAGATCTTGCCCTCATTTTCAGAGGCCAGCACCGCCACCACGTCGGGGTTTTTATCCCGGAGCAGGTCGCCGGCCTTGCGCAGATCGGACACGCCCATGCCCTGGCGCAGAGCAGTGAGAACCTTGAGTCCCTTGACCTCTTTGGCAGTGGCAGTGAGCTGCTGCAGCTCGCCGGAGATCAGCTTGTCCTTCATGGCGTCGATCTGCTGTCTGAGCTCTTTAATTTCATTTACAGTGGCCTCTGTCTTGCGCAGAAGCTCGGCGGGGGTGGTCTTCAGCATCTCCGCCGCGGCCAGCACAGTGTTCTGGAAGCGGTCAATCTCGTCCAGAACGGCAGGGCCGGTAATGGCCTCAATCCGGCGCACGCCGGAGGCCACAGAGCCCTCGGAGGTAATCCGGAACATGCCTACCTTGGCGGTGTTGTCCAGATGGGTGCCGCCGCAGAACTCCAGGGAGGGGCCCATGCGGACCACGCGGACCACATCGCCGTATTTCTCGCCAAAAAGCGCTGTGGCGCCAAGCTTCTGGGCCTCTGCCAGGGGCAGCACCAGAGTTTCCACCTGGTTGCCGTCCAGGATCAGGTCCATCACCCGGCGGTTGACCTCTTTGATCTCGGCGGGCGTCATGGCGGAGAAGTGGGTGAAATCAAAGCGCAGATGGTCCGGCTCCACCAGAGAGCCTGCCTGGTGGCAGTGGTCCCCCAACACCGTTTCCAGCGCGGACTGGAGCAGATGGGTGGCGGAGTGGGCCCGGCGGATGGCCTGGCGACGCTTCACGTCAATGGCCGCGTGGGCAGCGTCGTCTGTCTTAATCTCGCCGGAGACCAGATGGCCGTAATGCAGGTACTTGCCACCCTTGTCCTTCTGGACGTTGCGGACCTCAAACACAGACTCGCCCACGGTGATGGTGCCGTGGTCGGCCACCT
>DFIE01000117.1:0-1211 GCA_002372735.1 Clostridiales bacterium UBA3705 | reverse complement strand
AGGGCGTCTTGTCCAAAACCAGGATACCGTCTTCTCCGCCGGCAATGGTGCCGGCCACCTCACCGTCTACCACCACGGCCAGGACGCGACCGTCATCCTCGTTCAGCTCATAACCGGTAAATTCTGTGGGGGTGTTGTCCAGCCCCAGCTCAATGCCGGCCCAGGCCAGGTCACCCAGCTTCTTCCGGGCCTCGCGGGCACGGACCTTCTGGGCCTGGAGCAGCTCGGCAAAGCCTTCCTGGTCCACGCTCATGCCCTCTTCCTCGGCCATGTCTGCGGTAAGATCCAGCGGGAAGCCATAGGTATCGGAGAGCTTGAAGGCGTCCTCTCCGGAGAAGACTGTCTCGCCCTTCTGCTTGTGCTCCCGGAGCATATCGGCAAAAATCTTCATGCCGCCGTCAATGGTCTTGGCAAAGGTCTCTTCCTCAGCCTTGATGACCCGGGTGATAAAGGCCTGGCGCTGGCGCAGGTAGCCGTAATGGCTCTCGTTCTCACGAACGACAGTGTCTACCACGTCATACAGGAAGGGGTGGTCTACACCCAGCAGCTTGCCGTGCCGGGCAGCACGGCGCAGCAGCCGCCGCAGCACGTAGCCCCGGCCCTCGTTGGAGGGCAGAACGCCGTCGGCAATCATAAAGACCGCGGAGCGGATATGGTCGGTGATAACACGCAGAGAGACGTCCATCTTGTGGCTGTTGCCGTAGCTGGCGCCGGTGAGCTCGGTGACCCGCTTGGTGATGTTCATCACGGTGTCAACGTCAAACAGGGAGTCAACGTCCTGGCAGACCACCGCAAGCCGCTCCAGGCCCATGCCGGTGTCAATGTTCTTCTGCACCAGTTCAGTATAGTTTCCGTGGCCGTCGTTGTCAAACTGGCTGAAAACGTTGTTCCAGACCTCCATGTACCGGTCACAGTCACAGCCCACGGTACAGCCGGGCTTGCCGCAGCCGTACTTCTCACCCCGGTCATAATAGATCTCAGAGCAGGGGCCGCAGGGGCCGGAGCCGTGCTCCCAGAAATTGTCCGCCTTGCCGAAACGGAAAACCCGCTCGGGGGCAATGCCCTCCTGCTTGGTCCAGATCTCAAAGGCCTCTTCGTCGTTCTCGTAAATAGAGGGGTAAAGCCGGTCCTCCTCCAGGCCACAGACCTTGGTCAGAAATTCCCAGCTCCAGTGAATCGCTTCCTTCTTGAAGTAATCGCCAAAGGAGAAG
>DFIE01000111.1 GCA_002372735.1 Clostridiales bacterium UBA3705 | reverse complement strand
AGGCACAATCTCACTGATCCACAGGATTCCCGGTCTTGACCTTTTTGCCGGAAAGGGGTACAATAGGGGTGCAGCGATTAACGGTTGGAGGGATCCCTATGAAACAGACCGATCCGCGGATGGACGCCTACGTCCGGATTCTGAAAGAGGAGCTGCGGCCTGCCATGGGCTGCACCGAGCCCATCGCCATTGCCTATGCCGCCGCCAGGGCCAGACAGGTGCTGGGCGCCATGCCGGACCGGCTGCTGGCGGAGGTCAGCGGAAATATCATCAAAAACGTCAAGTCTGTGGTGGTGCCCCACACCGGCGGGCTGCGAGGGATCCCCGCGGCCGCAGCTGCCGGCACTGTGGCCGGTGACGCCGACGCCGAGCTGGAGGTGCTCTCCCGCGTGACGGCGGAGGGAATCACCGCCACGTCCGAATTTTTGAACACTGTGCCCATTGAGGTCCGCCACGCCGACACCGGGCATATCTTTGACATCCAAATCACCGCCTTCCGCGGCCCGGACGCCGCCGCCGTGCGGATTACAGACTACCACACCAACGTGGTGCTGATCCGCCGGAACGACCGGATTCTGCTGCAAAAGGCGCAGGGGGCCAAGGCCGAGGAGGGGCTGACAGACCGATCCTGCCTGACGGTAGAGGGAATTGTGGACTTTGCCGATTCCGTAGACCCGGAGGCCGTCCGGGCGGTGCTGGAGCGGCAGATCGCCTGCAACATGGCAATTGCCGCCGAGGGCCTGCGGGGCAATTACGGGGCCAACATCGGCAAAACCGTGTTGCAGGGCCGGGAGAACGACATCAACTACGTGATGCGGGCCTGGGCCGCCGCTGCCAGCGACGCCCGGATGAACGGCTGTGAGCTGCCGGTGGTCATCAACTCCGGCTCCGGCAACCAGGGCATCACCGCCTCGGTGCCGGTGATCGTCTACGCCCGGCACACGGGCAAACCCCACGAGACGCTGCTGCGGGCCCTGTGCGTGTCCAACCTGGTGACCACCCATCTGAAAACCGGCATCGGCCGGCTGTCCGCCTACTGCGGGGCCGTCAGCGCCGGGGTAGGCGCCGGGGCGGGGCTGGCCTATCTGAAGGGCGGCCGGTTTGAGATGATCGCCCACACCATCGTGAACGCCGTGGCCGTCACCTCCGGCATTGTCTGCGACGGGGCCAAGGCCAGCTGCGCCGCCAAGATCGCCGCCGCCGTGGACGCAGGGCTGCTGGGTCTGGCCATGTATGAGAGCGGCAACCAGTTCTTCGGGGGCGACGGCATTGTGAAAAAGGGTGTGGAGAACACCATTGCCAGCGTGGGCCGGCTGGCCAGACAGGGCATGGCCGAAACCGACCGGGAGATCATTGAGCTGATGATGGAGACCTGACACCGGCCGCTGCCGGCGCACATATTAAAAGCGGAAGCTGCGCTTGCAGCCTCCGCTCTTTTTTTGCCCCAGGGGCCGTTACAGCTGTACGGTCTTTTTCAGCAGGCCCTGCTTTTCCAGCAGCAGGCGGACGGTGGTGCCCAGCACTGCCGCGGCCACGGCCTTGATGGCGTCGGGCACCCAGAAGGGGATCACGCACACCGCCAGACTCTCCTGGAAGGTCTTGCCCGCCAGCTGAGAGAACTGCAGGGTGCCGCACAGATAGCACACCAGCACCGACAGCACGCAGCCCACCAGGGCCAGCACCAGGCTGAGACCGACCTTTTTGACCCGCAGATGGGCCAGGGGACTCACCACCAGCACCATCAGGGCGTAGGACCAGATGTACCCGCCGGTGGGACCGGGCAGGGCGGTGATGCCGGTGTTGCCCCCGGAAAACAGGGGCAGCCACAACCCCAGGGCCAGGAATACCACCACGCTGACCACCGCCTGCCACCAGGGCAGCACCACGCCGCAGAGCATCACCGCAAAGATGCTGAGGGTGATGGGAATGGGCCCGATGGGTATGGCAAAGGGGGAGAACACACACAGAATGGCCGCGAAGATGGCGCACTGCACCAGGGCGGCGAGCTTGGATTGCTTCATATCTCTTGTTCCTTTCTCTTGCTCCGGCCTGGGATTCTGCGCCGGAAAACGTCTATGGTATACCACAAAACCCGCCAATTGTCAAGTAGAAAACAGAATTCCGGATGCAAATAGAACATCCGTTTAATTAAAAAGCCCCACAAGGGCAAAAACAGGGGCGAGCGTGCTGCTCGCCCCTGGGGGTGGGGGTTCCGGTGTCAGAAGCTGCCGGTCCAGGTATACTGGGTAAAGAGCTCGGTAATCTGGGCGTTGGTAGGCCGCTTGGCGTACATTGCGGAGGGGGTGACGTAGTTTTTGCTGATCTCCCAGCCGCTGAACCGGTTGTTGTAGGCGGTGTTATAGGCGGAGGCGGAGATCTTGGTGCTGCCGGAGTAATAGGTGGTGGTGTTCCCCTCAACCACTTTTTGGAGCAGTGAGGTGGTGGAGAACCTGCTGTTCACAAAGTTGATCTGGTGGAAGCCGTCGCTGTAGCTCCCATGGCCCGCCCGGAAGGTGTATTCTGCGGTGAGCCTCCAGGTACCGGCCCTGCGGGACAGGGTGATATCGGTCAAGGGGACGTACTGGTAATCGTTGCTGGCAGGGGAGATGTCCTTGCCTTGGCCGTTTTTGTAGGTGTACAGGGCTAGCATAGTGGAGAACAGGCCGGAGCCCGGTCTGCCGCCCACCAGCAGCTCGGGGATGCCGTCAAAGTCCAGGTCGGCCAGCATGATGTTGCTGCCGTACTTGGTATCGCTGCTGGTGCGCAGGATGTTGCGGTAGTAGGACTCCCAGCTGCGGGTGAGCTGGATGGTGCCCAGGTCCATGTCCCGGTTGTCCAGGGTGAGGGTGAAGGACACGGTTTTGCCGTCGTAGCCCTCGGCGGTGATGACCAGCTCCCGGGCGCCCACGGGGATCTTCTCCACCCGGAAGTAGCCGGTTGACTGGGAGACCGCGGAGAGGGTGCGGCCGTTGGCAGTGACGGTGAGCTTGGCCCCATGAATGAACTGCTTGGTGGTGGCGTCCTGCAGCATGCCGTAGACCGTGCCGTTGAGCGGACGGAGCCAGATGGTGGTTTTGGTGCCGCCGTTGGCCTTTACCACCCGGTATTCGGAGGCGGGGGCGTAGTTTTCCGCGCTGACGTCCACCTGGACCTGGCCGGCAGGGACGTTTTTCAGGGTGGCGGTGCCCAGAAAGGTACCGCCCACTGCGGAGTCGGTATAACCGCTCAGCACATGGGTGATGTTCACCGTGGCCCCGGGGATGGGCTTTTTGGTGTCAAAGTCCAGCACGGTCACCTTCAGGGGGCCGAAGCACTCCATCCACACGTTGGAGGCGGTCTTCTTCACGGTAAAGGCCTTTCCGGGGTGGAGGCTGCCCTCAATGGTGGGGGCGGCGTTGTACTTGCCCACGGGCAGATACAGCTCATAGGGGGCGGTGTTGGTTTGGGGCAGGTTCCCCTTCTTGCCGGTGACCTGCACGGGAATGCCGGAGAGCTCCTTGCCCTGGTAGTCCGCGCAGCGGAGGGTGACCCGGTAGGTGTAGTTCTGGCAGGGGCCGAAGCCGAAGTGGGGCACGCCGCCGTAGGGGCTGTCGGGCTCGTTGACCAGGGAGAAGTGGAAGAAGGCGTCCTCTCCGCTGCCGCCGCCGGTGGTAAAGTCCTCCCGGCTGCGCTCGCCGGGGGCGACCCCGCCCTCCATCAGACCGTCGTCATCCAGTTCGTCGTCGCCGAAGGGGTTGAAGGGGAAGGTGATGTTCAGAATCTGCGCATCCAGGGGCTTGAACTCCGCAATCTCCAGGATCTTGAACTCCAGGCTGACGCCCACAGTGAGATAGAACTCCAGGGTGCCGCTGACGCAGAGATTGCAGCAGTGCTTCTTTTCGGCGTGGTCCACGGAGACCAGGTCGCCGGCCATCGCCATCTTCAGCCGGATGCCGGCCTCGGCGGAGACGGTGGCCTTGGCCACGTCGGTGAGATAGGCCAGGCTGATGTCCAGCTTGATGCCGAGAGACACGGACAGCTCGCCGTTGAGATAGAAGCTCTTGCTGCCCTCCTCGGGCTTCTCGTCGATGTTCTGGGTGCCCACGTTGCGGATGTAGATAAAGCCGCTGGTCTTGGTGCGGGTGAAGCTGGCCCCGGCGGTGGCGGTGGCCGTCAGGGTGACGGGGATGGAGGCCTTACCGGTGATGGTGAGCCCGGGGATCTTGGTGGGCATGGTGTGGGAGCCCAGGGGGATCAGATCGGCGGAGTTGGATTTTTCGCCGTCCGCGCCGATGTTCAGCTGGTCGGCGGAGCCGACCACCTCGAACTTGCCCTCCACCTTCTGCTCGGTCTTCATGGAGAACTCCACATAGTCCTCGCCGAAGATCTTGATGTCCCAGTGCAGGCCCACGGTGACGGTGTAGCTGGCGGTGAGGGCGGCGCCGGCCTTGAGACCCTTGGGCAGGTTGAAGTACAGGCTTGCGTTGAAGCTGGTCTCAGAGCTGCCCTCGGTGTCCACACGCTTGTCCGAGCCGCCGAAGGTCATGTCCGCGTCCATGTAGGAATAGTAGTCCCACAGGGCGCCGTCGCCCATGGGGGTGATGTCCAGATGCTCCCCGTCCCACTCCAGGCTGCCCACCCGGAACAGCTGGAGCTTGCCCTCGATGTCGGTGGCGGCCACCTTGTCGCCCTGCTGCAGGCCCAGCCAGGCGCTGTCGGGGGAGTCGACTCTGTAGCCGGTGATGCCCTGGTCGTCGGTGCGGAGGTGGCCGTTTTCCCATACGGACACGGCACTGTAGGTACCGTGCAGCGCGCAGCCGGGGCCGTCCAGCAGGAGCACGTCGTCGGCCAGGACGCCGAAGTTGGTGGTGGTGCTGGCGTCAAAGTTCACCACCCGGTCGGGGTCAAAGCTGTCCACGTCCTGGGCCTGGTAGTCCTGCCAGATTTGGGTGTAGCGGATGGTCTCATAGGGATCGCACAGCAGCTCGCCCTCGGCGTCGGTGAGAGTGGCCCGCAGGATAAAATATTGGGGCAGGGAGGACAGGCGCAAGGTGATTCCCTCTGCCTGGGCATAGTCCGGGGCGGGGCACTGGGAAACCTGCAGCACCTCGCGGTCCTCGTCCAGAACCTGCAGGGTCAGGGTGGCGGGGCCGTTGCTGTTCAGGGTAACCAGCACGTCAGTGCCCTGCACGGTGAGATCTGTGATGGACCAGACGGTTTCCTCCCGGTTGGGCTTTTGCAGGGGGGTGTCGTATTCAATCACATAGGCATACTGCCGGTTGGGGGAGGTCATGGTGCTGCTGTAGTCGTACCAGACCCAGCGGCCCTCCGCGGGCAGGAAGCAGGCCTCCAGGGCATTTTCGTCGCTGCCGGCCCAGTGGAGATTGGGCTCGCCCAGCTGCCACAGCTCGTCGCACCAGGCGCCGCCGTTGAGATAGTCCTGGGTGGGCAGGCCGTCGCGGCCCAGCCAGTAGTAGTCGCTGCCCAGGGCATCCCGGGTGCCGCCCAGGTAGAAGTACCGGTCGTTCAGACCCTTCTGCTCGATCAGGTCCAGGACAAAGCGGTATTCCTCGATGGAGTCAAAGCAGACCAGCTTGCCGTTGCGGGCCAGGGCCTTCTCCTTGGCTTCCAGCCAGGTGCAATTGTCGGCCACAATCTCATAGCAGTCGGGGTCAAAGGTCTGCGCCGGCTCGGCGGGGTGGTAGGTCCGGTACAGGAAGGTGACCACCTGGCCCCGGGTACAGGTCTGCTGGGGGGCAAAGGTGGTGGCGGTCATGCCGTTGGTAATGCCGTTCTCCGCAGCCCACAGGATGGGGCAGAAATAGAAGGCGGCGGAAGCCACGTCGGCAAAGGGATTGCGCTTGGTAATCACCTTGGTGGCGCCCATGGCCCGGTACAGGAAGGTGACCACCTGGCCCCGGGTACAGATCTGGTTGGGGGCGAAGGTGTCGGGCCCCATGCCGTTGGTGATGCCGTGCTCCACGGCCCACAGCACCGGCTGCTCATAATAGGCGCCGGCGGCCACGTCACGGAAGGGATTGGTGTTGCCCTGGGGGGCGGGGGCGCCGGCGGCACGCCACAGGAAGGTGACGATCTGCCCGCGGGTACACTGGGCGCCGGGGGCAAAGGTGGCCAGGCTGGTGCCGTTGGTAATGCCGGAGCTCACCGCCCAATCCACCGGGGTGGCGTAGAAGGCCCCGGCCGGCACGTCCTGGAAATCGGGGACCGCCTGGCCCTCGGTGACCGTGACGGTACACTCCGCCTGCAGGCTGCCGGTGCGGACCAGGATCCGGGCGGTGCCCACGGCCTGGGCGGTGACCAGACCCAGACCCTCCACCGTGGCCACGCCGGGGTCAGAGGAGGTCCAGGTGAATTCGGCGTCCTGCTGTCCGTTGGAGAGTGCTGCAGACAGCAGCATGGACTGGCCCACCTCCAGCTCGGCGGAGGTCTGGGGCAGAAGGATCTCGGCCTTGGTCTCCTCGGCGGCAACCGCGGGCAGCAGCTGCAGCCCCAGGGCCAGCACCAGAATCCATGCCAATAGCTTGCGTTTCATAGAATCACCCTTTCTGTGAAATGTACAAAAGAATACAATTCAATTATATGCTGAAACCTGGTTTTGTCAAGTTTCCGACCTGGATTTCACAGAAAAAACGAAAAACGGGCAAAAAAAGGGGGACCGCAAAACGCGGTCCCCCGGGGTGGGTGATTAGTTGTCGTACAGGTCGATGAGCTTGTTCAGGTGCTCCCAACGCTCCATGGCGTTCTGCTCGTTCTTGGCGAACAGGGTGGTGGCGCGCTCGGGGAACTCACGGGTCAGCCGGCTGTAACGGGCCTCGTTCATCAGGAACTCCTGATAGCCGCCCTTGGGGGCCTTGGAATCCAGGGTGAACTTCTTCTCGGCAGCGGGGTTGAAGCGGAACATATTCCAGTAGCCGCAGTCAACTGCCTTCTTCATCTCTTCCTGGCAGTGGATCATGCCGCCCTTGATGGAGTGCATCTCGCAGGGGGCGTAGCCGATGATCAGGGACGGGCCGTGGTAAGCCTCGGCCTCGGTGATGGCCTTCAGGGTCTGGGCGGGGTTGGCGCCCATGGCCACCTGGGCCACGTAGATGTAGCCGTAGCTCATGGCGATTTCGGCAAGGCTCTTCTTCTTGATCTCCTTACCGGCAGCGGCAAACTGTGCCACCTGGCCGATGTTGGAGGCCT
>DFIE01000133.1 GCA_002372735.1 Clostridiales bacterium UBA3705 | reverse complement strand
GAGGTCCCCGGTTCAAATCCGGGTAACAGCTCCAAAAGCTCCGCAAATCCTATGGATTTGCGGAGTTTTTTTGTTCTCTCTGCGGCGTCTCATCAATGCCGCTGAAGCATGCCCTGTGGCCGCACAGACGCTGGCACAGGGCATCTTGGTTTATGCTCCCATTAGATCCCGGTACAGGAAGGTGACCACCTGGGCCCGGGTGCAGGTGTTGAGCGGGCTGAACGCGGTGGGGCTGGTACCCGCCGTGACCCCGGCCTCGGAGGCCCACAGCACCGCCTTTTCGTAAAACGCCCCCGCTTGGACATCCCCGAAGGGATTGGCGGCGCTTGATGGCGCGGGCTCGCCCTCAAACCGCCAGAGGAAGGTGACAATCTGCGCGCGGATGCAGGTTGCATCGGGGCTGAAGGTGGTGGCGCTGGTACCGGCGGTGATTTTCTTCTCTACCGCCCACAAAACCGCCTTGTAGTAGAAGGTGCCCGCCGACACGTCCAGGAAGGGATTGGAGTCTGTGTGAGGCTCCGGCTCCCCTGCCGCCCGCCACAGGAAGGTGACCACCTGGGCCCGGGTACAGCCGGCATCCGGGCTGAAGGTAGTGGCGCCGGTGCCGGTGGTCACTCTGCGGACAACCGCCCAGTCAATGGCATCATGGGCCCAGCTGCCCTTTGCCGGCATATCGGAGAAGACGTTGCCAGGGCAGTCCGGACCGCCGCTGCAGGGCAGGCCGGGGATCGGGCCATCCGGATCCTCTGTCCTGGGCGTGGCGACCACCTTGATTTGGGTGGCAAAGGCCTTGTTTGCAAAGACGGCAGTATAGGTGATCTCGCCGCCAGACTGCTCGGTTGCTTCCTTCGTCACCTCTGCGGTGGTGGGAACCGTCTCCGTTTCCACATGGGCAGGGTCACGCGTGCAGGTACGCGAGGCGGTAACTGCGCTGTAATCCGCTGCCCAAACGTAGGCAGCAGGGGCCCAGCTGTGGCCCAGGGCGGACACCGTCTGAGTCTCACTTTTGAGCACCTCGCTGCAGCAGCTGCAGCGGGTGATCTCCAGCTTGGCGCCGGGCTGTGTACAGGTGGGCAGGCTCTCGGTCTCAGTGCTGCGGACCAGGCCGGCGGTACAGGGGGTGAGATACCAGCGGTGGAGATTGCCGGGCCGATAGTTGGGCTTATCGCAGACACCTGCAAACAGGGGCGGCTCCTCTTGGCCGGCGGCGATGTCCCTTGCCCAGGTGAGATAGCCGCTCTCGGTGGAGGCGTCAGCGCACGCCTGCACCCGGGCCAGAAAGTCCGCTTCCTCCGGCGCGTTCTCCAGGCTCAAGGCGCTGAGGAGCATACTGCCCCAGCCAAAACCTGCGGCAGCATTGTCAGACTCTGTGAGTACCACAGCGCTTTGGCCCAGGACAAAGGGGATCTCCCCCCAGGTGCTGACGGCATCGGCCGCGGCAATGGGAAACCCGCCGTTGCTGTTTGGCGCCGCATAGGTGAAGCGGTTGTTTCTTGCGTTGACGTGCAGCACCCGGTTGTCCCGGACGCCACGGCGGCAGGTCATACCGCGGTACCAGAACCCTGCGCAAAGCAGACCGTTGTTTGCGCTGACCCGGTTGCCGCTGACCTCCGCCCGGTGGATCATGCAGTCTGTGCCGCCGTCAATGGCGCCCACCAGAACAATGCCGTCGTTGCGGCAGTTTTGGTTTACGCCGTCAGTGACGATCTCATTGTCTGCGATGACGACGTCGTCCACAGTGATGCCCGTGACATAGTGGGTGCGTTGGCACTCCGCTGCCGCCACCAGCACGCCCCCCGCAAAGCCGGTGACGGTGTTGCCCAGCAGCCGGACGCCCGAGACCGCGGAGTGGAGCTTGTCCCAGGCAGCCGGCTCGCCGGGCTCATCCCAGTTGGAGGCATCGAAGTTTGCCACAGAAGCGCCGCACACCAGGATGCCAAAATCGCTCTGCTCGCCGGAGGTGTCGATGTTGCTGTCAGCGCCCCAGCCGGTTTTGCGCAGGCAGCGGATGACGTTGTCTGACACGGTCAGGTTTTCCAGCGCGCCGCCTGCCAGGCAGTCCGGGTTGCTGGTACCAGAGGCGCCGTAAAAATGCAGTCCCGTCACGGTGCCGAGGTTGTTGTGAGAGATCTGGATGTTGCGGAAGCGGTTGTCGGTGCCCACCTGGGCACTGCCGGACAGGGTGAAGTTCTCCAGAGTAAAATAATTGAGGGCAAACTCGTTATATTCCACGGTGAGATTCTCAAAAAGATTGTCGGAAACCTGGCACAGGGAGGACGCCAGCGCGCTGTCATAAGCCTCGTGCAGACCGTCGCCCACAGCCGCGTTGCTGATGCCCACGCCGGCATTGGGCCAATACTCGTAGGCATCGATGTTCCCCTGCTCCAGGGTGGAGCGGTTGCAGCGCACAGTCACGTTCCGCATGGTGTTGTGACTGCCGCCCAGGTTGGAGTTTCCCAGATGGATCACGCTGCCATAGCCGCCGTCGTAAAGGTTCAAATCCGTGACGTCCGCCGTAAACTCCGAGAAATTACCGCTGATGGTGACATCCTCCAGGAGATTGTGCTCGGCATAGCCGATACAGGTCTCCCCATAGGCGGTGCCGGACATCTCCCCGTTGCCGGGCCACATGTACCAGGTGTGGGCGTCCACATTGCGCACAAAGATCGAGCCGTTGACCAGGTGGTTGCCTTGAATCACCAGATTTTTCGCCCGGACATAGTCCTGGTCGCCGCCGGCGAAGATGAATCCAAGCTGCTCGTCCTGGAAGGTGCAGCCGGTGACGTAATAACCGTCCAGATCGTAGGTACCCGGCTGACCGTATCCCTGGGCAGTATGGCCGTAGATGGCGCCAAGACTCACACCGAAGAAGCGGCCTACCCCGTTGCGGATCCCCTCAAAGGTGCAGCCGGTGAGGTAGATTTCGCGCAGATCAAAATAATGGAGCGGCTGCCAGAAGGGCGTGCCGATGCTGACGTGCATGGTCGGGGCGAAGCGCAGGCCCACGGCGCGGGCGTCCGAGCAAGTCAGCATCAGCGTCCACCGGCCGTCCCAGGTCCAGTCCTCCCAGCCGGCCAGAGTCACGTCCGGGGTGCCGTCACGGTTGCGGTCGCCGTTGATGGTAAAGCAGCCGTCGCAGCGCCAGAGGGCCTTGGCCTCGCTATCTTCCACCGTGCCTTCAGCGGTGTATTTCTCAAACAGCGGCTCCCCGTTTAAGTAGGCAGCCGCGCCGCGGCCGTAACAGGTCACGTTGCTTGAGAGGTAGTAGGTGTCGTTGTCCAGGTCGCTCTCGTCGTAGGGATTCAGCTTTTCCGCGGCAAACTCCACAACATAGTACCAGCGGATCTCGTTCTCCTCGTCGTACCAGCCGGTGTCGTTTTCGATGATGCACAGGGCCTCCCGCAGGCTGATGCCGTCGGTGAGGGCGTCATAGGCCCACTGGGGATAGTAGTCTGATTCCGGCTGATTCTCGTACCAGTCCACCTCCGGCCTGGGTTCGCCCTCCAGCACGAAGCGCCGGTAGAATTCCCACTTCAGAACCCTGGCGTCCGCGTAGCCGTGCTCGTCCCGGTTCACGGTGAGGGTGCGCACATTGGGCCCCTCCGGGATGGCAGGCAGCAGCCTGGCCGAGACGCTCTGCCCCGGCTGCACGGTCGTTTCATAGGGAGTATAGCCCGCCATGCGGATGCTGAGGGTGTGGGCTCCGGCTTCCACCGGAATGTCACAGGGCGTGACGGCAGGCCGGTAGAGCGTGCCGTCCAGATAAATATCCGCGCCTGGGGGATCGGATGCAATGTGGACTGCCGTGGCCTGGGCCTCGGCTGCCGGAATTTGCCCCTCCCCTGCAGCTGCAGCGGGAAGCAGCGAGATCAAAAACAGCACTGCCAGTGCCATGCCGAGAATACACCGTGCTTTCATGGGATTGCCCTCCTCTGGTACGTGAAACCGGTTTTTTTGCAGACGTGATTCTGTGTTATCCCGGCTCTATCGTACCACACTCTACCAGGTTTGTCTACAGCCCCGGGAGACCAAATGTGTATTTTCTTTCGCTTAATACTGAGCTCCCATAGAAACCTTTAATCTGTTCCGGCAGGAATTGTGCCATACTTCGTTGTCGTCCTTGCCGGGCGTCAAGCCCGCCTGCGTCCTCCGCCTCGTCTGGCGCAATTCCTGCACGGAACATTCTTCAATCTTTCTATGGGAGTTCAGTATAAAGCAGAAACAGACCACGCCCCTGTGCCGGGACTCCGGCACAGGGGCGTGGTCTTTCAAAGGCGGGCAGATTACAGGGAGAATCTTGCCCGATAGCCCTCCAGGGCCTCCAGGAATTCCGGAGACTGGGTGTCCTTCAGACGGCTCATATATTCATGGGTGGCGAAGTCGTCGCTCTCAATCTCGATGATTGCCACCGCGATGTTGGAGCAGTGGTCCCCCACCCGCTCCAGGGAGGTCAACAGATCGTTGAGCACAAAGCCCAGGCGGATGGTACACTGTCCCTTTTGCAGGCGCTCAATGTGGTGGCGCTTGATCTGCTCTACCAGCTGGTCGATCCGCTCCTCCAGGGGCTCCACCTGGGCGGCCAGGGTCAGGTCGTTTTCGGTAAAGGCCTCTACGCTCAGACGCACCACCTCACGCACGGCGCGGCACAGCACAGACATCTCCCGCTGGGCCTCGTCGGAGAACTGCATTTTCTTCTCCTGCAGCTCCTTGGCGCTCTCGGCAATGTTCAGGGCGTGGTCGGAGATCCGCTCAAAATCTGTCAGGGCGTGGAGGAACTTGGACACCGAGGCATTCTGCGCCTGGGTCAGCTCGCGGCCCGTCAGCTTGACCAGATAAGAGCCCAGCGCATCTTCATAGCGGTCTGCATCGGATTCCAGCTCCTTGACCTGTTCAAAGCCTCCCTCGCTGTATCGCACCAGCAGTCCGGTTGCCTCTCCCAGGGCGTCCTTGGCGCAGGCAGCCATATCGTTGATGGTGAGCCGGCTCTGCTCAATGGCAATGGACGGGTGGGCAAGGAACCGCTCCTCCAGCCGGAGAGTCAGCTCGGTCTCATCCTTCTTGTCGGGCACAAGCACCTTTACCAGGGCCTCCAGCACGTCCACGAAGGGCAGCAGGAGCAGCACCATTGCCAGACGCAGGACGCTGTTGACCATGGCCAGAGAGAAGGGATTCATCACCATCTCGGTGAAGGGGAAGCGGAAAATCGCATCCGCCAGATAGAACAGGGCCGCGCAGATCAGCACGCTGGCAATCTCAGAGACCAGATAGATCAGTGCGGTCCGCTTGCCGTCGGTCTTGGCGCCGATGGCGGACAGCAGCACCGGCACCGAAGCGCCGATGGCAATGCCCATCAGCAGCGGCAGCGCCGCCTCAAACCGCATCGCACCGGTGACGGAGAGCGCCTGCACAATACCAACTGCGGCAGAAGCAGACTGCAGCAGCGCTGTGAAGGCCGCGCCTACCAGAATACCCAACAGCGGGTTGGACAGAGACTGCAGGGTGCCTACAAACCACTCCTGCTCACCCAGACCGGAGACAGAACCGCTCATGGTGCTCATGCCGAACATCAGCACGGCAAAGCCCATTAAGATGTCGCCCATGTGCTGCAGCGACGCCCGCTTGGAGAACATCCGCAGCAGAATGCCGACGACTGCCGCCAGACCGGTGAGGGTCGCGGTGGAGAGCAGACTGCCCAGGCCGGAGCCTCCCTCAATGTAGCTGAGGCTAATGACCCAGCCGGTGACGCTGGTGCCCAGGATTGCGCCCAGAATGACGCCGATGGCCTGCTTCAGCTTCATCATGCCTGCGTTGACAAACCCGACCACCATCACCGAGGTGGCGCAGGAGGACTGGATCACCGCGGTGACCCCCGTACCCAGAAGCACCCCCTTGAGAGGGGTGTTGGAAAGCCGGTACAGAACCAGCTCCAGGCGGCTGCCGGCTACCTTTTTCAGCCCGTCGCCCATGAGCCCCATACCAAACAAAAACAGCGCAATCCCGCTGAGAAGCGCAATAATTTCAGAAATTCCCATACTTTCACCTCTTTCACCCCATATCATACCCTGTAAAGGTTAAATACGCTACCGGCCTATGTTAAATTAAAGTTAAATCTTCAGAGCAAGACTGGTTTTCCACAGGCGGATATGATATACTTCCAATGAGGTGAGAGGATGATCTACTTATTAGAGGATGACGACAGCATCCGCAAGCTGGTGATTTACGCACTGCAAAGCCAGGGCTTTGAAACCCAGGGCTTTGCCATGCCGAAGGAATTCTGGCAGGCAGTGCACGTCCGGCTGCCGGAGCTGGTTCTGCTGGATATTATGCTGCCCCAGGAGGATGGCCTGTCCGTGCTTACCAAGCTGCGGACAGAGGCGGCAACCAAAACGCTGCCTGTGATTATGTTAACTGCAAAAAACAGTGAATATGACCGCGCCTACGGGCTGGATCTGGGTGCGGACGACTATATCTCCAAGCCCTTCGGGATGATGGAGCTGACCGCCCGGGTGCGGGCGGTGCTGCGCCGGGCAAGACCTGCTGCCCAGGAGACGGAATACCGCGTAGGCTGCCTGTGGGTCTGCCCTGCCAGGCATCAGGTCACCGTGAACGCAGAGAAGGTCGCCCTGACCTACAAAGAATTCCTGCTGCTGCAGCAGCTGCTGGAGGCCGGAGGCGCCGTGATGACCCGGTCAGTACTGATGGACAGGGTCTGGGGCCTGGCTGCGGAGCGGGAAAACCGCACCCTGGACGTCCATGTGCGCACCCTGCGGGCCAAGCTCGGCCCGGCGGGCAGCTACATTGAAACCGTCCGCGGGGTGGGATACCGCATCAGGGAGGATGTGGAATGACCGGAAAAATCTTCCGATACTCCTTCTTGTGCGGCGTCCTGGCCCTGGTTTTGTGTACCGGTCTGTTTTTCGGCCTGCAGTACCGGCAAAATCTGGATGAGGCAGCCCAAACCCTCCAGCAGGAGACCGCCTATGTGGCCCAGGGGCTGCGGATCGGCGGGGCGCGCTATCTGGAGCAGCTGCCGCCAGAAAAGCGTGTCACCTGGATGGACGCAGAGGGCAACGTCCTGTTTGACTCCCAGCGGCAAAATCTGCCCAATCAGGCCCAGCTTGCCGAGGTACGGGACGCCATGGCCAAGGGCTGCGGCAGCGCCACCCGGACCTCCGGCAGCGAGGGCGTCACTACAATGTACTATGCCCAGCAGCTGGAGGACAGCACCATTGTACGGCTGTCGCAGCCGATCAGCGCGGTGCGGGCGGCCCTCATTACCGTGAGCCCTGTGCTGTGGGTATTTGTGCTGGTGCTGACCCTTTCGGGGATCCTGTCCTTCCGGGCTGCAAAGCAGATTGTCCAGCCCATCAATGAGCTGGATCTGGACCGGCCGGAGGAGATCCGGACTTACACAGAGCTTGCCCCCCTGGTGTCCAGGCTGCAGGAGCAGCGGCTGACCATTGACGAGCAGCTGGAAACCCTGCACCTGCGGCAGAAGGAGTTCTCCGCCCTGACAGACAACATGGGCGAGGGCTTTTTGCTGGTGAACGCCCAGCGTAATGTGCTGAGCGCCAACGCCAGCGCCCTGCAGCTGCTGCCCCGAACAGAGATCGGCCAGCCGCTGCCGGCGCTGGATGAGCACACCGAGAGCGCCATCCAAAGCGCCCTGGACGGGACCCGGCGGGAAATCCTTCTGGCCCGGGACGGCAGGAGCTGGCAGCTGATTGCCAGCCCGGTGTTTTCCAGAAAACAGCTGGCAGGCGCGGTGCTGCTTTGGATGGACGTCACCGAGCGGGAGCAGCGGGAGCAGCTGCGGCGGGAGTTCTCCGCCAATGTGTCCCACGAGCTGAAGACCCCGCTGACCTCCATCTCCGGCTTTGCCGAGCTGATGGCCCAGGGCACGGTGCCCCAGGAAACGGTGGTGGATTTCTCCGAAAACATCCACAGAGAGGCCCAGCGCATGATCACCCTGGTGGAGGACATCATCAAGCTCTCCAAGCTGGATGAGAACGCCCAGCTTCCGCCCATGGAGCCGGTGGATCTGCAGGAGCTCGGCCGGGTTGTGCTGGACAGCCTGCGGCAGACTGCTGCCAGGCAGAACGTCACCCTGGAGCTGACCGGCCAGCCGGTGACCGTAGAGGGTGTGTGGCAGCTGCTGCACGAAATGGTTTACAATCTGGTGGACAACGCCATCAAATACAACCGGCCCGGCGGCAAGGTGACCGTCACCGTCACCCGGGAGAAGCACACCCCGGTGCTTTCCGTTACGGACACCGGCATCGGGATCCCGGAAACCGACCAGGAGCGGGTGTTTGAGCGCTTCTACCGGGTGGACAAGAGCCACTCCAGACGCATCGGCGGCACAGGACTGGGGCTCTCCATTGTGAAGCACGGCGCCCAGTACCACAACGCCCAGGTGACGCTGCACAGTGTTCCCGGGACAGGCACCACAGTGCGCCTGCACTTTCCCGCCCAGGGCTGAGCCGCGCAGAATCCGTCAAAAAATCCTTCCGCTTCCGGGACGCCTGCCCCGGAAGCGGAAGGATTTTTTATAACAGTACCTGGGGAAAATCAACCTCTTTGGATACGCCTCCGGGCCGGGCGGATGGCCCGCTCCGGGCAGACCAGCAGGCACAGGTGGCAGCCCACACATCGTTTACCGTCCAGCACCGGGCGGCGCTCAGCATCCAGACGGATGGCCTGGTGGCCGCCGTCGGCACAGGAGATGGCACAGCGGCCGCAGCCGATGCACCGCTCCCGGAGGAATCTGGGCAGCAGGACGGTGTCCCGCTCCAGGATCTCCGTGGTGTCGCTGACATTCGGCAGGGCCAGGCCCCGCACCCGGTTGACAGAGTCAAAGCCCTTTTCCGCCAGGTAGTTGTTCAGGCCGGATTTGAGATCGTCAATGATCCGGTAGCCGTACTGCATCACCGCGGTGGTGACCTGGATCGTGCCGCCACCCAGCAGGATGAACTCCAGCGCGT
>DFIE01000125.1 GCA_002372735.1 Clostridiales bacterium UBA3705 | reverse complement strand
TTGATCTCAAAGGGCAGCTCGTTGTGCAGGCACTTGCCCAGCACCTCAATCTTGGTGGGGACAATTTCAATTTCGCCGGTGGGCAGCTTGGGGTTTTTGGAGTCCCGCTCCCGCACGGTGCCCTCCACGGCGATGGTGGTCTCTTTGTTCAGGGGCTTGATGACGTTCATCATCTGCTCGCTGTCCACCACCACCTGGGTGGTGCCGTAAAAGTCCCGCACCACCACAAAGGCAAAGTTGGCGCCCACCACGCGGACGTTCTCCATCCAGCCGACAATGCGGACCTGCTTGCCCGCGTCGGAGAGCCGCAGCTCCCCACAGGTATGGGTTCTGTTTTGAGTCATAATATTTGTTACCTCTTCTTTTTTTGAAAGGATTGTGAAAGAATTGGAAATGAAAGTTGAGACCTGAGAAGCGTTTCCAACCTTCAACTGCCGGCGGCCTCAGCCGCGGATCAGCTTGCCGTTGTTGCGGACCCGCATGTCCTCCAAAATCACGTTGGCGGCCTCAGTGAGCGTCAGCAGCTGCTGCTCACCGGTCTGCATGTTCTTCAGGGAGATTTTATTCTGGGCAATCTCGTCCTCACCCAGGAAGGCCACAAAGGGGATGCCCAGCTTGTCGGCATAGCTCATCTTGGCCTTGAACTTCTTCTGCTCGGTGTAGATCTGGGTGCGAATCTCGCAGCCCCGCAGGAAGGTGGCGGCCTGGGCGGCAGCGGTGAGATCCTGGGTCATGGGCAAAATCAGCACCTCGGCGGGGGCAGTGTTCAGCCCGCCGTTCAGCAGCTTCTGTTCCTGCAGCACATAGAACAGCCGGGTCACGCCGATGGAGATGCCCACGCCGGGCAGCTGCCGGTCGGTGTAATACGCCGCCAGATTGTCATACCGGCCGCCGGAGCAGATGGACCCGATCTCCGGGTGGTCCAGCATCATAGTCTCGTAGACGGTGCCGGTGTAGTAGTCCAGGCCCCGGGCAATGGTCAGGTCCACGGCAAAGTGACTCTCCGGCACGCCGAAGGCCGCCAGATACTTCACCACGGTGTGCAGCTCCTCCAGGCCCAGGTCAAAGGTCTCGTTCCGGCCGCGGTAGCTCTCCAGGGCCTCCAGCACCTGGGCGTTGGTGCCCCGGATGCCGATGAAGCGGAGAATTTCCTCCGCCTGCTCGCCGGAGAGGGCCACGTCCTCCACCAGGATGGTTTTGACCTTTTCGGCGCCAATCTTGTCCAGCTTGTCCACGGTGCGCATAATCTCGCCGGCCCGGTCGGACAGCCCCATCATGGCGTAAAAGCCGTTGAGAATCTTGCGGTTGTTCACCCGGATCTGGAACCGTTCCAGCCCCAGGCGGATAAAGGTGGTGTAAATCACCGCCGGGATCTCCGCCTCGTTGGAGATGTCCAGCTTGCCGTCGCCGATGATGTCGATGTCGGCCTGGTAGAACTCCCGGAACCGACCCCGCTGGGCCCGCTCGCCCCGGTAGACCTTGCCGATCTGATACCGGCGGAAGGGGAAGCTCAGCTCTCCGGCGTGGAGGGCCACATATTTGGCCAGAGGGACGGTGAGATCAAAGCGCAGGGCCAGGTCTGCGTCGCCCTTCTGGAAGCGGTAGATTTGTTTTTCGGTCTCGCCGCCGCCCTTGGCCAGCAGAATCTCCGCAGATTCAATCAGCGGCGTGTCCAGGGGGGTAAAGCCGTAGAGGGCGTAGGTCTGGCGGAGCGTTTGCAAAAAGCGCTCCATCTGCTGCTGCGGCCCGGGCAGCAGCTCCATAAAGCCGGACAGGGTCCGGGGGGTGATGACAGGCATAGGGTTACCTCCAAATTGTATGTCGCGCGGGCAATCTGCCCGCAGTAGTTCATTCTGCGAAAATATCCACGCTACAGCGCGGGGACCACCTGCTCCTCCAGCTCCGGCAGGGTCAGGAAATATTTGTAGAAGGGCATCAGCCAGTCGTAACCGTTTTTCACGAAGTCGAAAAGCTCGTCCGTGAAATCCAGGTCTCCGTGATCCCGGCGGCATTCCAGGGTGAAATATTTATTGTCCGCCCAGTCCTGCAGCAGGGGCGTGGTGAGCAGCTTGTGCTTTTTGTAGCTCTCGCCGCCCAGGACAAAGGTCTTTTGCCGTTTCAGACGCCGGGCCAGCTTTTCCGCCGGCGCGGGATCCAGCGCTGCCTGGGCCCGGAACCGGTCCATCACCACGTTGTGCTCTGACCAGCAGCCCATGCCGAAATCCCAACCCTCGGGGAAAAAACTGAACCAAAAGGCCGGGGCCGCCGCCTCCGTCCGGTCCGCCCACAGGGTGAACCACAGGTGGTCGTTCATAGGTCCCCGGCCATAGAGCCTGCGGGCATCCCGGTAAATCCGGGAGATGTGCAGGTTCCAGTCGTGCTTGGGGTATTGCGTCTGCAGGTGGTCAAACAGTGCCTCAGCCAGCGCCTGGGTGGGGGCCAGCATCAGGGCCTCATACTCGGCCTTGTGGGCCTGGAACCACTCGCGGCTGTTGTTCAGCCGCAGCGCCCAGAGAAAGTCAACAGTCTGGGGAGAATACAGCGGCATACTCATTTTTTGTTGTGAATCAGTTCACGCCAATCCAGGTCGCCCCGCTGCAGGCCCAGAATCAGCATTTCCGCGGTGGCCAGATTGGTGGCCACGGGGACGTTGTGGGCGTCGCAGAGCAGCAGGGTCCGCAGGGCGTAGCGGTTGTCCCACAGGTCCTGGCTGCTGGGGTCGGTGAACATCAGGACCATATCGATCTCGTTATAGGCAATCCGGGCATCCACCTGCTGGTGGCCGCCCTGGTTGTGCGCCAGAAACAGGGAGATCGGCAGCCCGGTGGCTTCCGCTACAAGACGCCCGGTGGTGGCCGTGGCCGAAAGCTGGTGCTTGGCCAGGACGCTCTTGTACGCGGTGCAGAACTGAACCATCAGCTCCTTTTTCTTATCATGCGCCATGAGAGTAATGTTCATAGTCGAGACCTCCCTTTCATAATGATGAAAACTCGCTCAGTGCAGACGCATCAGGGGCGTCTGCTCCCCGCACAGGCGGCGGGAGATGTGCAGGCAGGCCAGCGCTGCGCCCTGGTCAGTGTACAGCACCAGCGGGACGTTCTGCATGGCGCTGAGCACCACGTTTTCGTCCTCGGGGATGATGCCGATCAGGGGCAGGCCCACCTCATCCATAATGTCGTCCACGGTAAGGGACAGGGCTGCCATCTGCCGGGGGGTAATTCGGTTTACCACCAGCCGGATCTCACTTTTGCCCATCAGGGTGAGCTGATCGGTGGTGCCGGCGGCGTCCCGCATAGAGGCAGGGTCTGCCGTGGCCACCACCAGCACCCGGTCAGCAAAGACCGTGGCCAGGTGGAAGCCGTCGCCGATGCCGGCGGGGGTGTCAATCAGGCAGAAGTCGAAGCGCTGCCGCACCCGATCCAGCAGATTCCGGAAGTCCTGAAACACAATGGTCTCTGACCGCTCAATCACCGGGGCGGTCAGCAGGAACAACCCCGGGATTTCCGGGTGGGCCGTGGCCTCCTCCAGCTCGTAGCGGCCGGCCAGCACGTCGGTAAAGGAGATGGGGGAGAGCTCCGCCATACCCAGGGAGATATCCAGGTTCCGCAGGCCGATGTCGGCGTCGATGCACAGCACCCGCTTGCCCTGCGCGGCCAGGCAGCAGCCCAGCCCGGCGCAGAGGGTGGTTTTGCCGGTGCCTCCCTTGCCGGAGGTCACCGCGATGACTTGACCCATACGCTGCCGTCCTTTCCACCCCGGACTGAGCCGGAATTACAGTTTGACTGATATATTATAGCGTATTTTCCCCGGAATTTCAACCGCTTTTTCATGGATAATCTGTGCATCCTGCGCATATATTTTACTGTCCGGCCCTGCCGGACAGACACCTACAGGAGGGATGCAACATGGCGACCAACCAGACCCCTTCCCCCGCCGGGCTCCAAGGGTCCCACACCCTGCAGCTGACCGACCAGCAGCGCCTTGTGGCCACCGGCGTGTCAGAGATCCTGCGCTTTGACGACAGCGCCGTGGCGCTGAAAACCGTCCGCGGTCTGCTGCTGATCAAGGGGGAGGGCCTGCACCTGAAAAGCCTGCTGCCCCAGGGGGGCGAGATCACCGTTCTGGGCACTGTGCGGGAGCTGACCTACACCGGCGTTCATCCCGGCCGGGGTCTGCTGGCCCGCCTTTTTGGCTGATGACGCTGCCGGTGGGAGTCCAGGGCCTTGAGCTGCTCTGGGCCCTGGCCTTTGGGGCGGGGCTGGGACTGTGGTACGACGTGCTCCGGGCCCTGCGTCGCCGGGCAAGGAGGCTGACGGGCCTGCTGGACGCCCTGTTTTGTCTCACGGTGTTTGCGGCCCTGCTGGCCTTTACGCTGTACCCCGGCCGGGGACATCTGCGGCTGTTTGTGCTGGCCGGCATTGCCCTGGGGGCCTGGGCCTGGTTTGCAAGTCTCAGCAGGCCTGCGCTCTGGTGCCTGGAGCGGGCGCTGGGGCTGCTGCTTTTGCCCTGGCGGCTGCTGGCCCGCGGCCTGCGCGGCGCGTGGAAAATTTTTCGTGAAAAATGGAAAAAAGGAGTTGCATTTGCCGAAAAAATTGCTATTATTAATAATAGCAGTAATATCGGCGAAAAAGCCCATCGGAAAGGAGGTTTGCCCCGTGCAGCTCAAAAAGACGTCTCTGCTCACCAAGCTGCTCATTCTGGCCCTGGCAGTTTACGCTGTGGTCACCCTGGTAAACCTCCAGGGCAAAATTACCGAAAAACGGCTGGAGGAAGCCCGCCTGCAGCAGCAGGTGGCTTATGCCGAGCAGGAACGGATGGCTCTGGAGCAATCCATCGCCGAGCTCGGCACCGACAAAAGCACCATTAAAATCGCCAGAGAGCGGCTTGGCATGGTGGAGGAAGGCGAAATCGTCTTCTTTGACAGTGACGACTGACACATTCTAAAGGGAAGGATATCACACATTTATGGAAATTGCGCCCGGCGCTATCGTAGAAGGCAGTGTTAAATCCATCACCAGCTTCGGGGCCTTTGTCGCCTTGGACAACGGCACCAACGGGCTGGTTCACATCTCCGAGGTGGCACCCACCTATGTCAAGGATATCCACGAGCACCTGACCGAAGGCCAAAAGGTCAAGGTCAAGGTACTGCGAGTGGATGAGCGGGGCAGACTCAGCCTGTCTATCAAGCAGGCCCTCCCGGCCAGGGAATCCGGGGCCCGTCCGGCCAGAGAATCCGCCGGTCGTCCCTCCCAGCGCCCGGCAGCGCCGGCCCGTCCGGCCCGCCCCGTGCAGATTGAGGCCACTGTCAAGCCCCAGTCCGACAGCTTTGAGGATAAGCTCAAGCAGTTTATGGCAGATTCCAACAGTAAAATCTCCGGTGTGCGTCAGTATGAGCACCGCACCCGGAGCAGAAAGAGATAATTCCGGGGCTCTGCCCTGTGCCGAAAACGCGGAGAAGCTGCTTCTTCGCGTTTTTCGCTGACCATATACCGATGGGGAGGCCAAATCCATGGAGCATGTACTGATCACCGGCGGCAGCCGGGGCATCGGCGCGGCAGCGGTCCGGGCCTTTGCGGCCCGAGGGGACGCCGTGACCTTTTTCTACGAAAAAAGTGCCGCCGAGGCTGGGGCCCTAGCCGCCGAGACCGGCGCCCTGGCTCTGTGCTGTGACGTGGCGGACGGGGACGCCGTAGCGCGGGCCATAGCCGCTCTGCCCCCGGTGGACGTGTTGATCAACAACGCGGCGGTGTCCCACGTGGGGCTGATCAGCCAGATCACCCCGGATCAGTGGGACCGACTGTTCGCGGTGAATGTAAAGGGAATTTATCACACCGTCCGGGCAGTGCTGCCGGCTATGCTGCATAAGCAGCAGGGCTGCGTGATCAACGTCAGCTCCATGTGGGGCCAGGTGGGGGCCAGCTGCGAGGCGGCCTATTCCGCCACCAAGGGTGCGGTGATTGCCCTGACCAAGGCCCTTGCCCAGGAGCTGGGGCCCTCGGGCATCCGGGTAAACTGTGTGGCCCCCGGGGTCATTCACACGCAGATGAACGCCCATCTGCGCCCGGAGGACCTGGCCGCTCTGGCCGATCAGACGCCCCTGGAGCGGATCGGCACCCCGGAGGAGGTAGCCCAGGCCATGGTCTACCTGGCGGGGGCCGGCTTTGTCACCGGCCAGGTGCTGGCAGTAAACGGAGGCATGGTACTGTAAAAAACCGGCGCCGCAGGGCGCCGGTTTTTTGAGGCTTAAAGCAGATCGTCGGGGTTATAGGACTCGGCGGGCAGGGCAGTGGACATGCCCACCAGGCCCTTGTTCATGCCGACCTGGATGGGGACGACGTTGGCCCGGATCTCCATTTCCACAGGCCTTCTCAACCGGATGGTAAACACCGCCGTGACCATATTCTCCCGGTCCACGGAAAAGACCAGGCTGCCCCCGTGGAGTTCTGCAATCCGGCGGCAAATGGCCAGGCCGAGCCCGGGACCGCGTTGGTCCATTGTCTGCTCTACAGGCAATTTGTGGCGGGCAAAAAGCCGCTCCAGAGTCAGCAGATTCTCCTGGCTGGCCTGATTTGTGAAGCGTATGGAGAACTTGTCGGCGCCCATGTTTCTGGCCTCCACGCTGACGGTGTCGCCGGTATTGTACATCACCGCGTTGGCAGCCAGGTTCCAGAAAGCAGTCTCCATCAAGGGCTTGTTTACCAGAAAGACCCGGTATTTCATTTCCATCTGGGATTCCAGCCGTTGGTTCACCCCAACCATCAGCGCCTGGAGGGATTCCAGCAGCCGGTAGAGCCAGACGGTGAGATCCATGGTCTCCATCTTGGGCTCATATCCGGGCTGGAGCATGGTTTGCAGGGCGTCCAGATTGTGGGCGGTGCGCTCCATCCGGTAAATTCCCTGCAGGGCCAGGGAGGTGAAGTGCCGAGTCTTTTCTCCCTCCGGCAATTGATTTGCGATGCGCTGCAGGGAAAAATGGATCTGCTGGGAGGACATGCGCAGTGCTATGACAGCGTGGGCCAGTGTGTTGGGGGAGACGCCCTCGGGCGGCGGGGTCTTGACAGGCGACGCCAGTGCCAGATGGTAGGAGTCCGCGGGGGAAAAGTCTACGTCAAAGAGCTTGCCATGAATCACGCCCTGGATGGTGCAGGGCTCGCTTCCGGGCAGATCTCTGGAGATGAAGAAGGTGACCAGGGGCTGATCGGCGTGGATGTCCAGGGCCTTGGCAGCCTCATTGAGAGCACAAACCCGCAGCTTGTGCAGCAAAAATGCAGGCTGGGGCAGACCGGCCACCAATTGCCGTGCGGTTTTCAAATCCACAGACGCACACCTCCCTTCCACAGTAGTATGTACAATTTTCTCTACAATATCATATCCCACCTTCCGACAAAAAGCAAGAAAATTCGACAAAATCTGACATTTATTCACTCCGGCTTGTCTCCTGCTGCCTGCAAAGGGGAGGACTGAAAAATATTTCCTCTTTTGGGACAAATTTCGGTTGCATTTTCCGTTTCGATCTGCTATAATACCCTCACAGACGCGGATGTAGTTCATCGGTAGAACGTCAGCTTCCCAAGCTGAACAGGAGGGTTCGACTCCCTTCATCCGCTCCAA